>CAZNNA010000017.1:2066-5545 GCA_964573825.1 uncultured Treponemataceae bacterium | reverse complement strand
GCGCCTCGACGGGTACATGGCGGAGAGGCGCAAGGCGAGGCAGGCGCTGATCGGGGCGCTTACGTATCCGGCGGTAGTGCTATCCGTCCTGTTCCTCGGAGTCATCGGGGTCTCTGTCTACGTAGTCCCTCGCCTCTCTGTAATCTTCAGCGCGCTCGGCGGTTCGGCGTCTGAGTCGGTGGCGATGTCGATGGAACGGGCCTCCTCGGCATTCCGCATCGCTGCATGGGGGCTGTGCCTCTTCCTCGGCGCGGTCGTAGCCTTGATCGCGCTCAGGAAGACGAACGTTGCCGCCAGGGCGGGCATCGATAAGGCCTTGCTAGGCGTACCTATACTCGGGCGATACCTGATCGATGCGCAGACGCTCGATTTCGCCTTCGCCATGGAGGCGCTGACTCATGCGGGTATACCGTTGGACGAGGCGCTAGGAGAGGCCGCCGGCTCGGCCACGAACGCGGCATTCGCCGCCTGCGTGGCCCGGGGACGAGATAACGTACGGCGGGGCAAGCCCTTGTCGGAAGCCTTCCTCGAGGAGGATGCCTTCCCTCGCTACGTAGTCCAATGGCTGGCCGTGGGCGAGCGGACGGGAAGCGTCGCCGAGGTTTTCTCGAATATCCGGTCCTTCTACCAGAAGTCCATAACCGTATGGACGGATCGCTTCGTAGGCCTCGTCGAGCCGGCGGTAAGCGTCATGGTCGGGGGCGTGATAATCGCTATAGTCATGCTGTTCATCCTGCCGCTCTTTACCGCCTACGGATCGGTGCTGTAGTATGGAACGGCAGACGCGGAGGGTACGGATGATAACGATAATCAATGAATCGCAGGAAGAGGATAAGGCTCCAAGGAGAGATCAAGGAGAAGATAGGGACGGCGGCTGGACCTTCATAGAGACGTTGATAGTCCTAGGCATAGTCTTGATACTAACGGCAACGGTAGGGTTCACGGCGGTTCGGTACCTACAGAAGGCGAAGGTCGTGGCCGTAAGGACCCAGCTCGACACGCTCGACCTCGCGCTGCAGACGTATTACCTCGATTGCGGCGCGTTCCCGAGCGCCGAGCAGGGGCTCGATGCCCTCTGGGCCAAGCCCAGCGTCTCGCCCGTACCGGAGGCCTGGAACGGGCCGTACCTCATGAAGAAGCTATCGAAGGATCCGTGGGGCCGCGATTACGTGTATCGCTTGCCGGGACCCGGCGGCCTGCCCTATGGCATCGCGAGCCTCGGCGCGGACGGGCAGGAGGGCGGAACCGGTGAGAACGCCGATATCGTGTCCTGGTAGCGAGCGCGCAACGGCCGACGGCTGGACCACCATGGATTCCATCGTGGCCCTGGGCGTCATAGCCCTTTGCTCCGCGGCTATCCTAGGGGGCGCTACGGCCCTTGGATCCAGGAGCCGGTCGCTCGCGGCGAGCGCCAGGGCCGATATCGAAGCGGCGAACGAGTGGTCGGATGGAATCGCGTCCTCAGCGCGCAGGTGACGAGGGCTTCACCTTCAACGAGACGGTGATAGCCGCGCTGGCGTTCGCCGCCGTGGGGCTCGTCCTCTATGCCTTGTCGTCGACCGTAGTTAAGTCGTCATCTACGGCGCTGTCCCTGGCGAGCGGTTCGGTCAAGGCGGTATTGGTCGATAAGGCGGTTCGCGAGGCCGTTGAATCGGTCAAGCCGCCGTACTGGGCCTGCGGCTTCGAGGTGGATCTAGGCGACGGCTCCTGTTCCGTACCGTACTTCGATGGAGCCGCGGATAAGGCGGTCGAGATCGACGGCGACGGGTCGACCCTGACGATACGGACGCCGGCCAAGGCGATAGCCGTGTCCGGAGTGCGGCTGCTATCCATAGGACGCATAGGAGAGGAAAGAAGGCCGCTTGGGCTGTCGCTTACGTATTCCGCGGGCGGTAGGGACTACGAGACCAAGGCTTGCTTCTCCTCGTTCGCGATGGGAGGCCTGGATGGGCAGTGACGAAGGAGCTTCGACGATACAGGCAATCGTCGTACTATGCCTCGCGTGCGCTATCCTAGCGGCGGCAGCCCAGGCCGTGGCGTCGTACACCAGGATCGTACGCGTACGCTCGGATACTACGCGCGACAGCGCGATGATAGGGACCGCCGTCGGGATAGCGAGCGGCATCCAGGACGACGCGACTCCCTCCGCCGATTCCCCGCACGACGCGGCGTTCTCGCTAGCCGAGGCTGCGGGCGCGACTATCGCCGACGCCTCGAGCGCTATCAATCCCAATTGGATACGAAAGCAGCCCCTCGAGCAGACAGAGCTAGCGCGGCTCCTCGCGAGCGGCGTGGACGCCCAGGCCTTGCAGCAGTCGAGGGTCGACGAAGGCCTTTCCGTAGACATCGAGCGGCGATACGCCGCGTTCTTCAAGGAGGAGTCGTTCGATCGCATGCTGTGCGGGTATTCGTACGCCAACGTCAATTCGGGTGACGAATTCGCCTTGGAGCGTCTGTTCCTGGAGGCTACGGGAGACGCGTCAGCAGCGGCGTCCTTTCATGCCGCCATACGATCGGCCCTAGCCGATCGGCGCCAGTTCTCGCCTAGCGACCTGGCGATCCTATTCGGGAGCCATGCCGGGTCGGCCGGCGCGGTAATGACCGTGGAACCGCAGATCAACGTGAACTTCGTCGATCCGTTCGTACTCAAGGCCCTGCTATCGTATCCCGCGTACAAGATCGAAGCGCCCGTCGCGGGAGCTGACGCTATCATCGGCGCCAGGGCTTCCGGTGAGTTGACTATACAGCGCGCGGCGGCGATATTGGGCATCGCTACGGATCATCCGCTCTTCACCTACCTGGGCGACGATACCTGGTTCTGGCGCGTTACCGTGAAGGCGGACGGCCGCGGCCTCGAGGCGATCTTCGCCAGGCCGCTACCCGTTCCCGGGGAACCCCTCCCCGGCGATACCGAGAAGCGGCCTATCCTCATAGCCTGGGAGCTCGTGGATGCGTAAGGGTATCTTCCTCGGCGGCCTCGACGATCATAGCGGGGAAGCGCCGCGTATCGTATACCTTCCTTGCGACTCCTATGCGGTTCGGTACCTGGATAGCCAAGGCATCAAGCGGCGGGACCTCCGCGAGTACGCCATGCATCGACTATCCAGGCTCCATCCGGGCGATAAGGAAGGCCTAGAGGTGGACGTGCGGCCGTGCGGCGGCGACGCGTGCCTTATTATCGCTAAGAAGGCGACGATAGGAGGCCTTAGGGCCAGGTTCCCTAAGAGCCGCCTCGTCGGATTGGCGGGCGGATTCCGGCGACTAGAGGCGGATGGAACGAGGGTCGTGGTAGGTCCCGATTGGTACGAGCGGGCTACGCTGGAATCCGGTAGGTGGACCGCTATCGAGAGACTGCCGAGGGATAGCCAGGGCCTCGAATCCTATATAGCGTCGCTAGGTCCGCGGGACCAGGTTCTATGTAGGCGAGACGAGGTTCCGGCGATACGGGCGATGGCAGGGGGAGCCCTCGTCGTGCCGTT
>CAZNNA010000017.1:0-2047 GCA_964573825.1 uncultured Treponemataceae bacterium | reverse complement strand
CGCGGCCGGCGAGTCCCTGTTCCGGGACGATAGGAGCGATCCCTGGAGCGTCGCGCGGGTCATCGCGCTGGCGTTGTCCGTCGCGCTGGTCAACGGGGCCTCGCTCTACGCGTCGGCCGCGGCTGACAAGGCGGGCGAGCTCTACGGCGAGCACCTGGCTCGGATCGACTACATGGCGGCGGAGGCGCGGCGCCTCGACCAGGAGATACGGAGCATCGAGCGAGACGACGAATCGGGCGGGTCCGCCGTTACGGGACCGGGGCCCGTGCTCCTGGCGCTCGCGGCGGCGGGCGATGGCGTAACGCTTCGTTACCTGCGTTACGAGGCTGGCAGGTTCAGCCTGCGGGCCGAGGGACCGAACGCCATGGGGTTCTTCGACAGGCTGAGGAACGACCATCGCGTACGGGACGCCCGGCTATCCGACGTTCGGGCAACCGATGACGGCCTGGAAGAATTCTCAATAGCTGGGGCATCGAATGACGGCTAGGGAGAAGGCCTTGCTCCGCTATCTCGCGATCTCCGCTATTGCCGCGATAACCTTCCTGAACGCGGTGAGCGCCCTAGGAAAGCGAGCCGAGGCAGAGGAGGGGAGAAGGCGCTGCGAGCTATCCGCGCCTGTAGCGTCGAGGCTCGCTGCGAGCATCGCGGAGAAGGAGCGTATCATAGGCGACGCTAGGAGCCGGCTACAGACGCGAGAGGCTACGCCTAGAGACGCCTACGCGCTCGGGGAGCACGCGGCCGGCATCCTCCGATCGGCCGGAGTCGCCGTAAAGGGCTTTACCATTATCTCCGAGGGCGATACCTGCGCGGTCCAGTATTCAGCCAAGTCGGACGCCGCCGTGCTCGCCCGATTCCTGGATCTAGCCGCGATCCAATCCCCGCGCATCGCCGTTACGTCGCTATCCGTAGGAAGCGGAAACGACGGATGGCTGGAGCTATCGATAAGGACCGAGTATGGTACGAGCCGCTAAGACAGCCGCCGCGTTCGCCTGCCTGGCGGCCAGCATGGCCTTTACGGCCTTGCTGCTACGGGATTCTCGCTGGGAGCCTCCCGGGGAGAAGGCAACGACGATCATGAGCCTCGGCGAAGGTTCCATCGCTACCGCCGAGCCTGATAGGGTCTCGCACGGCGCGATAGCCCGTATCTTTCCCGCGGTCAAGGCAGAGGCCGCTATAGCCAGGGTTAAGGAAGAAAGCGCGGAGGCACCCGCGCAGAAGGCCGCGCTCGAGCCGCTGCCCGCGGTCAAGTACGTCGGGAGCGTGTCCGGAAGCGATGGCAGGACCATGTACTACCTGAAGAACGAGACCAACGGTCGTATTATCCGAGTTGGGCAAGGAGTCTCCGATGGGTCGATCGAGTTCGTTGGCGCGACGAAGAACAGCGTTACTATATCAATATCGGGCCGGGAGCTGTCGGTTGCGCGCTAAGGCCGTTACCTTCGCGCTCCTGGCGACGCTGGCCCTGGCTTGCGGCTGCACGAGCATCGATAGCCGACACCGGGGACCGTTCATCCTTCACGGCATGGCCTATGACGATAACGGCCAGCCCGTTCCCGATATACGACTGAGCCTTGACGATCAACGGTACGCTCGCTCCGATTTTAACGGCAGGTTCTTCTTTAGCGACATCGTACCTGGCGATTACACCCTTACGGCGGAAGGCGGGAACCATGAGACGCTTAAGCGGACGATCCGCGTGAGCCATCCGACCGAGGTGCTGTACCTGAGCCTCGTCTCGATGGACGGCCTATACCGATCCTTCGTAGCCGCCATGGAGGCCAAGGACTGGAAGGAAGCGGATGCGTATATAGAGCGGGCCCTGGCCGTAGGACCGGGCGAACCCTTGCTTCGCTATGCCAAGGCCCTTGCCCTGTCGGTAGCCAACAGGCCCGATAGGAACTGGATGGCCGCCGAGGGCTTATTACAGGGCCTCCTGGAGGATGGTTATCAGGAACCCGCCATCTATCTCTTGCTCGCCGATATATACGAGTACGATAGGCTCGACCCGGCCGAGGCACTCCTGCAGCTAGAGCGTTACTTGAGGCTC
>CAZNNA010000016.1:0-20788 GCA_964573825.1 uncultured Treponemataceae bacterium | reverse complement strand
ACGCAGCGGCGCTTGCGCTAGGGCAAAGAAAATCTGTAAGGTTCGTACCAGTACTAAAAACCCCCGGACGAGCCGGGGGTTGTAGTCGAGCCTCTACTCACTGGCGGCGGCCTGGGCCGCCGCCTGGCGATCGCTTACCAGCGGTTGCCGTAGTCGCGGCGGGGCGGGCGCTCGTTGGCCTCGTTGACGCGGAGGGAGCGACCATCGAGCTCGCGGCCGTTCATGCCGCTGATGGCGGCCATGGCCGCGTCATCGCTCGACATCTCGACGAAACCGAAGCCCTTGGAGCGGCCGGAATCGCGGTCGATGACGATGTTGACCGACTGGACCTCGCCGTACTGGCCGAAGGCGTTGCGGAGACCGTCCTCGGAGGTGCCATAGCTGAGGTTGCCGACGTAGAGTTTCTTAGCCATGAAAGAGTCCTTTTCCCGGAACTGTGCCGGGTAGTGAGATAGTCGTGGAACGGAGTCGGGAAAGGAGGCCAGAAATTGGGCTACGCGGGGATGCGAGATTCGCCGGACGGGGTGCGGAGCAGGGCTCGTTATTAATACGGCTAAAATCTGACAGATTCACGGTCCTCGAAAACACGATTCGTTTCCAACAATAGTAATTATACACGATACAGGATAGAATGTCAAAGGAATTCGAAGCGACTGCATGGACCGGGGAGGCTGGCTTCCCGGCCGTCCTCGTCGTATCAGGTACATAGCGCGGCCAGCCCGCCCTCCGAGGTTTCCTTATAGATCTTGGGCAAGTCGTTACCGGTTCGTTTCATGGTCTCCACGATGATATCGAAGCCGATACGGTGCCGACCGTCAGACAATAAGGCATAGGTATTGGCGTCAAGGGCGCGCGACGCGGCGAAGGCGTTACGCTCGATGCATGGTATCTGGACGAGGCCCCCGACCGGATCGCAGGTCAGGCCCAGGTGGTGTTCCAACCCCATCTCCGCGGCGTACTCGACCTGGTCGGGCGTTCCGCCGAAGAGCTGCGCCGCGGCGCCGGCGGCCATGGCGCAGGCGGTCCCTATCTCGCCCTGGCAGCCGACCTGCGCGCCTGAAATCGAGGCGTTGGCCTTGACGATGGTACCGATGAGGCCTGCCGTAGCCAACGCGCGGAGTATCTTAGCCTCCGAGAAGCCTCGCTGGGTAGCCATGCCGTACAGTACTCCGGGTAGTACGCCGCAGGAGCCGCAGGTGGGCGCGGTCACCACGAGGCCGCCGGCGGCGTTCTCCTCGGCCACGGCTAGGGCGAAGGCGTAAAGCTGCGAGCGACGCTTGAGCGAACCGCGGAAGCCCTGGGCCCGGACATAATATGCCGAGGCCTTGCGGGGAAGCCTAAGCCCGCCGGGCAGGACGCCCTCGGCCTCTATGCCCCGTTCCACGGCGCCGCGCATAGTCTCCCAGACTCGGCCGAGATGATCCCAGAGACCTTCGCCCTCGCGCTCTATGACGTACTCCCAGAAGGTCTGGCCCGTCGCGTGAAGGTGCGCGAGTATATCGGCCATCGTACGCTCCGCGTAGGTATCCGCCGGGTCGGGCTTCACGTTGCCGGCTGAGGCTTGCCCGCGATCTCCGCTCCCCTCGCCCTCGATGACCACCTTACCGCCCCCGACGCTGTAGGCGGTCTGTTCCGCTATGACGGCGCCGCTGGAACCGAGCGCCACGAGCCTCATGGCGTTGGTATGATAGGGGAGGATCTCCTGGGGCCGCCAATCGAAGGACACGGCGCGAGGGGCCAAGGCCTCGGCGATGGCCGCGTCGGTCAAGTGACCCCGTCCCGTCGCCGCCAGGCTGCCGTATAGGGTAACGGCGAAGGACGCGGCCTCCGGGTAACCGTCGCCGAAGCGCTCCGCGGCGGATCGCGGCCCCATCGTGTGGCTGGAAGAAGGCCCGTGGCCTATCCTGAAGATGTCCCTGATAGTCTCCATGCTCAGCCTCCCGGCCAGTCGCAACGATCCCTAAGGCTAGCGCGCTGATCTAGCGCCCTGCCTTGAATACAATAGCGGAACGCAGCTCCGTGGCAAGGCCTCGCCCCGGAAAAAGAAAGATTCGCGCGCGGAGCCGGGTAGCGATATACTATGCGTCTGGAGGTGACCCGGGATGGATCCACGAAGCGCTATCCTCGTCGTCGACGACGAGGCCATCATCGTCATGTCGCTCAAGCGCGAGCTACTAGGCCGCTACGGCCGGGACTTCATGCTGGAGACGGCGATGAGCGCGGTCGAGGCGGAGGGCATCATCGACGAGCTCTCCTCCGAGGGCGTCAAGATAATCCTGATCATTTCCGACTGGCTCATGCCGGGCGTCAAGGGCGACGAATTCCTGGAGCGCGTCCAGGCCCGCCATCCCGACGTACGCTGCATCCTGCTCTCCGGCCACGCGGACGACGACGAAGTACGCAAGCTGCGCGAGCGCGTCAGGCTGGATGCCTTCCTGCGCAAGCCCTGGTCCAAGGCCGAGCTCCTGGACGCCGTCGACGCCTGCGTCGCCGCGGAGGACGCGAGCCGGGGCGACGCGGGGATCGAGTAGGGGCGCCTAGGGGGCGCCCCGGCCCGACGCTTACGAGCCGGCGACCGCTAGCGGATCGCCTTGGCCAGCTCGGCGGCCTTGCCGACGTCCTCCCAGGGGAAGCCGTCGCGCCCGAAGTGTCCGTAGGCGGCGGTCTTGCGATAGATCGGCCGCTTAAGGCCGAGCGTCCGTACGATCCCGCCGGGGCTCAGGTCGAAGGTCTTGCGGACCGCGGCCGCGATGGCCTCGTCCTCGACCTTACCCGTACCGAAGGTTTCCAGCCGCACCGATACCGGGAAGGGCACGCCGATGGCGTAGGCCAGCTGCAGCTCGCAGCGCGAGGCCAATCCCGCCGCCACGATGCACTTGGCCGCCCAGCGAGCCATGTAGGCCGCGGAGCGGTCTACCTTGGACGGGTCCTTGCCCGAGAATGCGCCTCCTCCGTGCCGTCCCATGCCGCCGTAGGTGTCCACGATGATCTTGCGTCCCGTGAGCCCGGAGTCGCCCATGGGGCCTCCCACCACGAAGCGGCCGGTCGGATTGACGTAGTACTTGGTCGCGGCGTCCAAGAGGCCCGTCGGCCCGAGCACGGGCTTGACGATGCGCTCTACGACGGTCTCCTTGATGGTCTCGTAGGGTACGTCCGGATCGTGCTGGTGGGAGACGACGACGGCGTCCGCGCGCACGGGCTTGCCGTCCTCGTACTCCAGCGTCACCTGGCTCTTGGCGTCCGGGCGGAGCCATCCGACCGCCTTGGTTTTTCGGAGGCGCGTAGCCTCCAAGAGGAGCTTGTGCGCGTACATGATAGGCGCCGGCATGAGCTCGGGCGTCTCGTCGCAGGCGTAGCCGAACATCATGCCCTGGTCGCCGGCGCCCTGCTGGCCCTCGTACTCCTTGAGCCCGTGCCCGGCCACGCCCTGGTTGATATCCTGGGACTGCGAATGGATGGTATTGAGTATGGCCATGGACTCGTAGTCTATGCCGTAGTCGGGATCGGTATAGCCTATCTCCTTGACCACGTCGCGGGCGAGCGTCTGGATATCGACGTAGGTATCGGTCGTGATCTCGCCGCCTATGAGTATCATGCCCGTCGTGGTGAAGCACTCGCAGGCGACGTGGCTCTCCGGGTCGTCCGCGAGGCAGGCGTCGAGCACGGCGTCCGAGACCTGGTCGCAGAGCTTGTCCGGATGGCCTTCGCCGACGGACTCCGAGGTGAATAGAATGCGCTTGTCTGACATGGGGTTTCCTCCCTTTTAGCTGCTTTCCTCACCCGGCTCCCCCATGGAACCGCGGCGAACCGCCCGCAATACGGATTAAATCGGCGGAGCGCGGCGGCCGGCCCCCGGCCGCTTCCGCGCCGTACCAGTATCGCGTTTCTCGGCTCGCGGGGCAAGGCCCGCTCCCGTTTTACAAACTCGCCGAACGACCCTATACTGTCCCGATACCACGCCCACGGAGCCTTCCATGCGTCAGAACGATCAATACATCCTGGCCCTCGACCAGGGCACCACGTCGTCGCGAGCCATAGTCTTCAACCAGAGCGGCACGGTCATCGGCATGAAGCAGATAGCCTTCAACCAGATCTTCCCCAAGCCGGGCTGGGTAGAGCACGACCCCATGGAGATATGGGAGACGCAGCACGACGCGGCCGTGGGCGCCCTTGACGCCGCCCAGATACTGCCGGAGCAGATCGCCGCCATAGGCATAACCAACCAGCGCGAGACCGTCGTCGTCTGGGATCGCAAGACGGGCAAGCCCGTGCACAACGCCATCGTCTGGCAGTGCCGTCGTTCCTCGTCGATATGCCACGAGCTCAAGGCCATGGGCTTCGAGAAGGAGATCAGGTCCAGGACGGGCCTCGTCCTCGACCCATACTTCTCGGGCACCAAGCTAGTCTGGATGTTCAACGAGCTACCGGGCCTCCGCGCCCGGGCCGAGCGCGGGGACCTGGCCTTCGGCACCGTCGACTCCTGGCTCATCTACAACCTGACGGGCAGGCACGAGACAGACGCGTCGAACGCCAGCCGTACCCTGCTCTTCAACATCCACGAGGGCCGCTGGGATAAGGACATCCTCAAGATGCTGAAGATTCCGGAGGCCATACTGCCGACGGTCCTCCCGAGCTCGGCGGACTACGGGCTTACGCGCAAGGCCATCTTCGGCGCGGAGATACCGGTGCTCGGCTGCGCGGGCGACCAGCAGGCCGCGCTCTTCGGCCACGCCTGCTTCCAGCCCGGTACCAGCAAGAACACCTACGGCACGGGTTGCTTCACCCTCATGAACACCGGCTCCAAGCCGGTCGAGTCCCGGCACAACCTCCTTACCACGGTGGCCTGGGACCTGGGCAAGGGCTATACCTACGCGCTGGAGGGCTCGGTGTTCATAGGCGGCGCCGTCATCCAGTGGCTCCGCGACGAGATGCGCCTGATATCAGACTCGGCGGAGAGCGAGCGGCTCGCCCGCCTCGTCAAGGACACCGGGGGCGTCGTCATGGTGCCCGCCTTCGTCGGCATGGGCGCGCCCTACTGGGACCCCGACGCCCGGGGGGCCACCCTGGGCGTCACCCGGGGCACGACCAAGGCCCACTTCGTGCGCGCGGCCCTCGAGTCCGTAGCCTACCAGTCGCGAGACCTGCTCGTGGCCATGGAGAAGGACTCCGGCCACGCCATGCCCTTCATCAAGGCCGACGGCGGCGCGAGCGCCAACAGCTTCCTCATGCAGTTCCAGGCGGACATCCTGGACAGGCCGGTCATCCTGCCGGAGGTCGGCGAGGTGACGGCCCTGGGCGCCGCCTACCTGGCGGGACTCAAGGCCGGCTACTGGGAGAGCATGGAGGACGTCGAGCGCAACTGGCGTCGCAAGCGCGACTTCATGCCGGAGATGGCGAGCGAGACGCGCGACCGCCTCGTCGAGCGCTGGTCAAAGGCGGTCGAGGTGACGAGGATGTTCAAGTAGGCGGTGAACGCCGGCGGGCCTAGTCCCCCGCCTCGCCCACGGCGGCCTCTATGCCCAGGAGCCCGGAGCGGTACTCGGCGAGGAGGCCGTAGGCCTCCGCCAGGCCGCCCAGGGCCTCTATCATGGTCGACAGGTAGTCCGACTCGGAGCCCGCCCCGGCCCCGAGCTCGGCGCGGGCCTGCTCCAGCTCGGCGGCGTAGCCGTCCTGCCTGAGCGAGGCGTACTCCAGCCGCGCCCGGGCCAGCTCCGCCCCCAGGTAGCTCTCCCGTACGAAGGTGCGGATGGCGCGCTCCGCGTCCGAGCGCTGCGCCCTGGCCTCCGCCAATTGAGCGCGGGCCTTGGCGGCCTCGCCAGCCTTGACCGCGTTCCCGAAGATGTTACCCGAGGTGCCCAGGCTGAAGGTCAGCTGGTAGTCGTCCTGGCCGAACCAGTCCTTCTCTATGAGGGGGAAGCGCGAACCGCCGTAGGACAGCTCCACGCGGAGCCCGATGTCCGGGAGGCCCTTGGCCTCCTTCTCGGCCAGGTCGCGCAGGCCCTCCTTGGCCTCGACGAGGGACGCGAGCAAGGCGAGGTCCAGGCTGCCCTCCAGGGCCAGGTCCTGGGCCGCGGACTCGTCCCAGCGCGAACGCCCGGCCGGCGCAGCCTCGAGCGCCAGCTCGTCAGTCGAGAGCGCGGGCAGGCCAGCCATCGACGCCAGGTCGGAGAGGAGCCGGTCCCGTCGCTCGTCCAGCCGTACCGCGGCTATGTCTATCTCCTTGAGCCTGATGCGCGCGCTCGCCAGCTCCGCCCGGGTAATGAAGCCGGCGGCGGCGCTCCGCTCGGCTATGTCGACGAGACGCGCCCCTATGCGCCCCTGCAGCGCGAGCACCTCGGCGCCGGCGCTCAGGTAGCCCAGCGCGTCCCAGGTACCCCGAGCCTTGACCGCCAGCTCGCGCTCGGCCTTGCGCCGCTGAACGGCTGCCGCCGCCAGGCCCGTCCTGGCCAGGTCTATGCCCAGGCTAATCTTGCCCCAGGTGAAGACCGGCACCTCGCCGATCAGCTTGAAATTGTACTGGGAGCTCTCCATGCCCTTATAGATGATGATATCTCGCGGGGGTAGGGCTACGCCCGACTCGCTCCCCAGCTGGCCCTTGGTGATAGTGATGGGTCCCAGGGGGTTGCCTATATAGGTGCCGGACGTCTCCGCCTTGAGGCTAGGCAGGCGCCGCCCCTTGGCCCCCGCCAGGTCGGCCGCCGCCGCCGACTCCGCCTCCTTGGCCGCTAGCAACGCGGGATTGGCCGCCGCCGCCATCGCCAGGATATCCCCGAGGCCGTAGCGCCTCGGCTCGGCGTGTTTTACCGAAGCCTCCGGTTCGACCGGCATGGATGACGGCGCGGCAGGGGAATCCGCTACAGGTTGCGCCGGCTCCTCCGGCGCGGGCGATTCGACTGCCGGAGGGACGACCTCGACGCCGGTCGCCCGGATCTCCGCCAGGTTCGGCGTAGGCGCCAGCGGCTCGCTGAAGTCTATCGCCGCCCGGTAGGCTGCCACCGCGGCGGCGTAGTCGGCCGCGAATGGGTCGGAGGCCGAAACCTCGGGCGAGGCGCGCTTAGCCGGAGCGCCGGCAGCGGAGGCAAGAACCATACACACGAACGCTACGAAGACCGCGGGCTTTATCATGGGACGATATCCAGTTCCAGGGTCATCGCGACGTCCGGAGAGAGCCTATCCTTACCGCCCCTCGCCGGCGGGACCGCCGTTCCGTCGGCCTTGATACCTATCTTGATTCGGCCGCTTTTCTGCTCATCGGTAACCCCGGCCACGTTGCCGTCATCCCCGGTCAGGTCGGCGACGTCGGAGATCCTCCAGGTCACCGTCCCAATATTGAAATGGCCGTCGGTAGTAGTCTCCCCTACCGTTTGGGCTCCGCTTACGTCGCGGTACTCGGTGCCTCCCGGAGCGGGAGCGGCCAGGAGAACTTCGATACCGTTATAATACACGCGAGTCGCGGGAGCTCCGCCGTCGCTGACCCGTCCCCGTACGGTAGCGGTGAAACGCCAGCGCTGCAGGGTAACGTCGGCGACGGAACCGAGAGCCGCCTCGCCCTTGGTGGCGTCGTAGCTCAACGTGGACTCGACGAAGGCCTCTCCGTAGTCTTCCTGGGCCGGGGTCAGACCGTCCCTATCGATATCGACGCTCGTGACGAGGCCGGCGTTCGCGAGCCCGGTCCCGTCCGCTGGGTCGTTGGCGCGATAGTTCTCCCGAACGAAGGCGACACGGACCGGCGCCTTGTTATAGGCGGCGTGAACCGCGCGGGTCGGCTTCATGGGGAAGCGAACGGTGGCCGCCCAGCGGCCGTCCTCGTCGGCCGTCGCCGTCGCGGTCGGGGCGCTCGGGTATACGGCGTCGGAGAAATTTCCCGCCGCGTCGTAGGACCACGACTCGGCGACGTAGAAGTTGACCGAGACGCCGCCCAGGCCCTTGCCGTCCTTCCAATTGAGGACTCGTCCCGCCAGGCGCCCCTCGTTCCAGAGGTTCTCTATCTTCAGGTAGTCGAGCTGGTTGGTCACGTCGGAGACGACGTAGAGGGGGACGGGATTCTTCCATAGTCCGTAGTCGGGGTGGTAGACGAGGAGGAAGATCTCGTAGCGGTCGGCGGTCTTGCCGTACTTGGGAAAGAGCGACTCCCAGATGAAGCCGGTGAAGTCGTAGGCGCCGTCGGCATCGGTGACGGTGCTCTGGAAGTACTTCTGCTCAGGCAAGCCGTCGGGCAGGGTCGACTCGCTGCCTTCGACGTAGGCGAGGTAGTCGGCGTCGCGGGCCGCCTTATCCGTATACAGAAAGACCTTGGCCTCGACGACGCCCGTGGTGGTGCCGTCGTCCCAGGCTTCCAGGTCGATGACGCGGCCCTGGATCGAGGAGCGGAAGATGGCCGAGCAAGCGGAAAGAGAAAGGGCGAGCGCGAGGGTCGACGCGACGATGGCGACTGCGCGGCCGGTCGGGGCGCCGGCCGGGCGAGGGATGGTAAGGCTATTCATGGACGTAGTTCTCCGTGGCGGCGTCGGCCGCCGTGCGAATGAGGGTGGTGCCCTTCTCGAGCATCTCGTAGAGGACGGGTATGAGGACGAGGGTGATGACGGTGGACGACAGGAGGCCTCCGAAGATGGCCTGGCCCAGGGGGGCGTAGACCTCGGAGCCGTTGCCGTGGGCCAGGGCCATGGGCAGGACGCCGAAGAGTGTCGTCATGGCGGTCATGAGTATAGGCCGCAGTCGGTTGGCGCAGCCCTCGAGCACGGCTTCGCGGAGCTCCATGCCGTAGTCGCGCCGGAGCTGGTTGATGTAGTCCACCATGACAATGGCGTTGTTCACCACGGTGCCGCCCAGGGCTATGATGGCGAGCATGGCTATGATCGATAGCGACGAGCCGAAGGCGTAGAGCCCGAGCACCACGCCGATGAGGCAGAAGGGTATCGAGGCCATGATGACCAGGGGCTGCATGAAGCGCTCGAACTGTATGACCATGACGGCGTAGACGAGGAACACGCTGATGGCGAGCATCAGGGTCAGGCTCGAGAGCGAGTCGCCGATGAGGGCGCTCGTCCCGGCGGTGCGGTACTTGACGCCGAAGGGCAGGGCCGCGCCCTCCATGGCCGCGCGCATGCGCGAGGTGACGCCCGACTGGTCCTCGGAGACGAGGTAGCCCCGGACGTCCACGGAGAAGTTACGGTCCTTGCGGTCGATGCGCGACAGCGTCGGCCGGGCTTCCAGGGACGAGAAGGCGGCGAAGCTGACGTAGCGCCCGTCGCGGGTCTTTATGGCTATGCGGTTGAGTATATCCTCATCCACGCGCTCATCGGCCACGTCGGAGCTCACCCGTATGGGATAGTCGTCGGCGCCGACGCGGAGCGTACCCACGTCCATGCCTCCGAAGAGTATGCGGCTCGTGATGCCGGCCTCGTAGGGGGTGACGCCCAGCGTGCCCATGTAGGACTGGCTCAGGTCGGCGAAGAGCTGCTCCGCGTCGGCGCGGACGGACAGCTCCGTCTTGATGACGTCGGGATCGGCCGCCAGGAAGTCCCGCGCCAGGCGGGCCGTCTCGGTGACGGCGTCCAGGTCGGTACCGTAGACCTCGAGCTGGTAGCCCTGGCCGCCCGTGCCCATGGCCAGGAGCGAGTCGAAGCCGCCGTTGAGCACCGTCGTATCGCAGTCCGGCAGGCTCGTGGCCAGCGCGTCCCGCACGACGGGCAGTATCTCCTGGATGGTCCGCGACCTATCCTCGCTCGGCACGAGGCGTATGCGCGCGAAGGCGCGGTTGGGGGCGCCGGATATGGCTATGGCGTTACCCGCGCCCACGTAGTAGACCGCCGCCTCTATCTCCGGCACCAGGGAGGCCACGATGACGTCGGCCTCGTCGACCTTGGCCAGGGTACGCTCCAGCGTATACCCGAGCGGCGTCTCGAAGTGTATCTCGAACTCGCCCGTATCGGTCGGCGGCAGGAAGCTGATCTTGAGCACCGACAAGAGCACGACGCTCGAGCCCAGCAGGGCCAGGGCGATCACGATGGTAAACGCCTTGTTGCTAAGCGCTACTCTGAGAAGCCTCCGGTAGGCTCGCTCCAGACCGGAGAAAGCCTCGTCGATATAGCCCTCCACGGCCCTGAGGGCTCGCGGCTTGCGCATGGCGGCCTCGGGCTTGAGAATGAGCGACGACAGCCAGGGCACGATGACCACCGACACCAGGGCGGAGGCCGCGAGCGCGAAGACGATGGCCAGCGACAGGTCGTTCATGATGACGCCTATGATGCCCGTCAGGAAGAGGAGCGGGGCGAAGACGCAGATGCTCGTGGTCGTCGACGCGAGCACGGCGGCGCCCACCTCTCCCGCGCCCTCCATGGCGGCCTGGCGCCTGTTACCGCTGCCCTTGAATTTGTTGTAGGTCGTCTCGAGCACCACGATGGAGTTATCGACGATCATGCCTATGGCCACCGTCATGCCGGAGAGCGACAGGAGGTTGAGCGAGCGCCCGGTGCCGAAGAGCCCCAGGATGGCGAACAGGATGGACAGCGGTATGGATAGGCCGATGATGATGGTCGCCCGCGCGTCGTGGAGCACGAAGAGGATGACGAAGATGGTCAGCGCCAGGCCCGTCGCGGCCGAGTTTATGACGGTTTCCAGGGAGCGCAGCGTCGTCTCGCTCTGGTCGCTTATGACGGCGAAGTCGACGACGCCGCCGGTCTCGCGCCTGACCTCGTCGAAGACCTCGACGGCGGCCTTCACTATCTGGAGCGTGTCGCCCTCGTCGCGCTTAAGGACGTCGACCATGACGTAATCGCGGCCGCCCGAGCGTATGCGCACGCTCCGCTCGGCGCTGGCTAGCTCTATCGTCGCCACGTCCTTAAGGAAGATGAAGGAGCCGTCGCCGTAGCCCACGGTCAGGTTCCGTAGCTCGTCCAGGTCGGAGAACGCGCCAGCGGTAGTAAATGATAGCTCCCTCGAGCGGTACATGGCCTGGCCCGCCGGCACGTTGAGGTTGTTGTAGCGAAGCGCCTCGTAGACGGACAGGGCCGAGACCCCGCGCGACTCGAGCTCCGTCACGTTCAGGGTCACCCGGGCCTCGCGCTTGGAGCCGCCGACCAGGTTTATCTTGGAAACGCCCGGTATACGGGCGAGCGCGGGGCTCACGCGCGTCTCCAGGTAGTCCGTCAGGGCCTCCGCGTCCATGCCGCCGGACACGCGTACGGAGAAGATGGGCAGGAAGGCGCTCGCCTCGGTTACGTAGATGACGGGAGACCCGTCGATGCCGCCGGGCAGCTGGTCGGACACCGCGTTCAGGAGCTCGCGAATCTGCGGCAGCTTCTCCCGCACGTCCACGTCCGCGCGGAATTCCAGCGTCACCACGGAGAAGGAGTCGGAGCTGGAGGACTCCAGGTTGGACAGGCCCGGAAGCGTCGACATCTGGTTCTCTATGAGCCGCGATATGTCCCGCTCCACGTCCTTGGCGCCGGCGCCGGGATACACGGTCACGATGGAGGCCGCCGGTAGCGACACGGGAGGTATCATCTCGGAGTTGAGCGAGGTACCCGCTATCACGCCGAAGATGACCAGGGAGACCAGTAGGATAGTGATGATAGCCGGATGCTTGACCGAGAAGTCGGACAGGATCATGGCGAGCCGCCCCCGAGCGAGGCTCCGGCGGGCGCGGCGCCCACGACGGCCACGGGCGAGCCCTCGCGGGTGAAGTAGTGCCCCTCGACGATGAAGTCGCGGCCGGCCCATTCGGCGGGCACGGCGAAGGCCGTCTCCGAGGCGTCGCCCGGCTGGAAGGGCGCGCTCCTGGCCTTGCCCTCCTCGACCCACCACAGCCGCCCGCCGCCCAGGGCCTCGAAGGGCAGGCTGTAGACGCCGGGCCAGCGCGCCAGCTCGAACTCCACCGAGACGAACATCCCCGGGCGGAGCGCGCCGGACTCGCCGCCAATGGCCACCGATACCTCGAAGTTCTTGGTCTCCGCCGAGACGAAGGGGCTGACGCTGCGCACGGTCCCGGGGAACGTCCCGCCTCCCGGCCGGCGCACGGTTATGCGAGCAGGCCCTCCGCCAGAGGAGAATCCCTCGTAGTAGCGTTCCGGAACGCGAGCCCGCACGACCAGGTCGCCGAGGTCGCCTATGGTGATGAGCGGCCGTTCCGGGGCCGCGATGGAACCCGCGGCCAGGTGCCGCACGAGCACCACGCCGTCGACCGGGCTCTTGACGTTGGCGTAGTCCAGCTGGAGCCGAGCCAGCTCGTACTGCGAGGCGTAGGCCTCGTACTGGCCCTTGGCCTGCTCGTAGCTCTGCTGCGAGGTAGCCTTGGCCGCGTAGAGCTGGCTCAGGCGTTCATAGGAGGACTTGGCCGACAGGTAGGCGGCCTGGGCCTGCTTAAGCTGCAGCTCGAAGCGCTGCGCGTCGATGCGCGCCACGATCTGGTCCTTGGCTACCGGCTGCCCTACCTCGACGAAGAGCTGCTGGAGCACGCCAGATACCAGGGGCAGCACCGTCACCATGGTCTCCGACTCGACGTGCGCGTTCAGCATGAGCGAGCGCACGAGGTCGCCGTAGGCGGGCCGGGCCGTGCGCACGGGCACGGGCGGCGACTCGGGCGGCGCGGCCACCTGGCCCTTGACGTAGGCCCGAAAGGCGAAGGCCCCGGCCACCACGGCCAGGGGGACGAGCCAACGGAGAACGCGAACGGTCGTGCCGAGCCTTGTCCGGCGCTTCGTTTCCATGGCAACCCTCACTCGAAGATAGGCGAGCCGCGCATCGCCTCGGCGCCCTCGGGCGTCAGGATACCGCCGACGAAGGCCTTGAGCGAATCCTTGAGGATGTCCACCCGCGAGAACGGCTCGTCGTCCACGCCCTCGATGACGGTCAGTCCCACGACCAGGTTGACGATGACGTAGGTCAGGCGCCTCGCGTCGAACTCGGGCCGTACGAGGCCCTCGCGCTTCGCGTCGCGGACCACGTCCTCGATGAAGGCCCTGAGCTTGGCCTGCAGCGAGCCCCTGAAGCCGGCGAGCCCCTGCCGGCTCGGCGCCGGGCTACCCGTTATCATGCGCCCGCCGTTCTTGAGCTCGGCATAGGAACGCTCGACGATGGCGTTGAGCTTGGGCACGAAGGCGAGGGTATCGTCGCGGGCGATCTCCTCGAGCATGCCGAGCACGCGGGCGGTCCATGCGGCGGCGGCGCCGTCGATAAGGGCGAACCTGCCGTCGAAGTGGTTGTACACCGTCTTGCGGCTGACGCCCGCCAGGTCGGCGGTCGCCTCTACCGTAAGCCCCACGGGGCCGTTGTCGCGTATCAGGGCCGTGGCGGCCTCGAGGATGCGTTCCTTGGTGGTATCTATCATGGCAGGCCTTTCATAGTACACACTTTACAGTCACACTGTGTAATATGTCACTTTTATTGCCGCTATTCAATGCCCCCGTCGCTAAAAATCTCGGTCGCTTGCGGCGAGGGACAATCGCGGATACACTGCCTAGCCGGAGGATGATCGCATGGAAGCGAGGATAGAGACCGTCCGGCTCGCCTGGACGAAGGACGCCAACATCGTCGTCGGCCAGTCGCACTTCATCAAGACAGTCGAGGATATCGCGGAGATCATGGCGGGCTCCGTGCCGGGCGCCCGCTACGGCCTGGCTTTCAACGAGGCCTCGGGGCCCTGCCTCGTACGTACCGAGGGCAACGACCCCGCCCTGGTGCAGGACGCCGCCTCCTGCGCGATGGCCACCGGCGCCGGCCATACCTTCTACCTAGTGCTCGGACCGGGAGCCTACCCCATCAACGTGCTCGATAGGATCAAGGCCTGCCCCGAGGTCTGCCGCGTCTTCTGCGCCACAGCCAACCCGGTCGAGGCCGTCGTGGCCCGCTCCGATCAGGGCGCCGGCATACTCGGCGTCATAGACGGCGGTTCCCCGCTCGGGGTCGAGGGAGAGCGCGACAAGGCCGAACGCAAGGACATGCTCCGCCGCTTCGGCTACAAGTTCTAGTACCCGGCGCCACGCGCCTCCGGAGGTTTCGCATGCAGGTATCAGGTTCGAGGATAGCGTTCATAGGCACGGGCGTCATGGGCGCCTCGATGGCCGGGCACCTCATGAAGGCGGGCGCCCGCCTGACCGTCCATACGCGGACCCGCGCCAAGGCCGAGTCCCTCCTGGCCCTTGGCGCCGCCTGGGCCGACTCGCCCTCTGCCGCCGCCAAGGACGCGGACGCCGTCTTCACCATGGTGGGCTACCCCTCCGACGTCGAGTCCGTCTACCTAGGCCCGAGCGGCATCGTCGCCTCGGCGAGGAAGGGCGCCCTGCTCGTCGACTTCACCACGAGCGATCCAGCCCTCGCCGCTCGCGTCGCGGCGGTGGCGGCCGAGGCCGGCCTGCGCGCCCTGGACGCCCCGGTCTCCGGCGGCGACACGGGAGCCCGCAACGCCACGCTCTCCATCATGGTCGGCGGCGACGAGGCGGCCTTCGCCGAGGCCAAGCCCTTCTTCGACGTGGTCGGTAAGACGGCCGTACTGCAGGGCGGCCCGGGCTCCGGCCAGCACACCAAGATGTCCAACCAGATATCGGTAGCGGCCTCCCTCCTGGGGACGGTGGAGTCCCTCCTCTACGCCGAGAAGGCGGGCCTAGATCCCCGGCGCGTCCTCGAGAGCATAGGCGGCGGCGCGGCCCAGAGCTGGCAGCTCACGGGCATGGGCCCCCGCATGCTCTCGGGCGACTTCGCGCCCGGCTTCTACTCCAAGCACTTCCTCAAGGACCTGCGCATAGCCCTGGCCTCCGCCGAGGCCATGGGCATGGTAACGCCGCTCCTCGAGCTGGCGAAGCGCCTCTTCGAGCGCATGTCCGAGGAAGGCCTCGGCGAACTCGGCACGCAGGCGCTCTACCGGCTCTATAAGGAAGGCCGCGTCTGATGGCGGGGGAACCCTCGCCGGACGAGCGGGCGCCCTACGCCCGCCCCTTCTCCGAGCCGCCGCCCGCGATAGTCCAGGGCGGGCAGTTCGTCCACGGCTGCTTCAGCGCCCCTCCCGGGCTCGTCAACATGCTGGCCGTGGACCGTCCCTACCACTACCAGGTACCGAGCTGGGTAAAGGACCTGCGCTGCAAGGAATGGAAGGCCTTCCAGTTCGGGGACCGCCGCTGGTTCTTCCTGGCGGCCCTCTACGAGGCCAAGACCTTCGGGCTCGTTCAGTTCTCGGCCTTCGATCGGGAGCGCGGACGGGCGATGGAATTCCGGCGCGTCCTGCCGCTCTCCGGCTTCGGCATAGGGGATCGCCTGGACGGAGAGCGCATAGCCTATAAGACAAGGAACGCCGCCCTCTCCATGGCCTTCGACCTGACGGGCGGCGCGATCTCCGTGGAGGCCAGCCGAGCGCGCTCCGCCGGGGCTAAGCCCTTCTCCGGCTCCTTCCAGTTCGCCTACAACGCAAGGCAATGCGCGCCCTCGTCGGTCTGCCTACCGCTCGGGCTCAACCGGGCCATGTATTCCACCAAGGCCCTCCTGCCCATGCAGGGCTGGTTCGAGGCCGACGGCGAGCGCTTCGAGTTCGCCTCCCCCGACGCCATGGGCGTCTTCGACGACCATAAGGGCTACTACCCCTATAACATGCGCTACGACTGGGTCACCGGCTTCGGTCAGGACCCCAAGGGACGCCGGGTCGGCTTCAACCTGACGGACAACCAGGTCCGCGACCAGGAGCGCTATAACGAGAACGTGCTCTGGATCAACAGCCGCGTGTTCCCCCTGCCGCCCATCAAGGTGACGCGCCCCAACGGCCCGGACAAGACCTGGCACGTCCAGGACACCGAGGGACTCGTAGACCTGCGCTTCAAGCCGGAGCGCAAGAACGACCTCAAGATCAACCTCCTCGTCGCGGCGGTCGACTACCACGGCCCCTTCGGCTCCTTCGAGGGCACGCTCCGCTCCCCCGACGGCGCCGAGAGGGTCGAAGCCAAGGGCCTCTTCGGCATGGGCGAGCAGAAGTACCTCAGGGCCTAGCGAGGGAAAGGCCGCGATGCCGGGCGCCTACTATAGGACGGTCGACGTGGCCCGGGCCGCGGGCGTGCACGAGAATACAGTCCGGCTCTACGCGGACTGGGGCTACCTGGCGGCGCCCGGGCGGTCTCCTAACGGCTACCGGCTCTGGACGGCGGATCACGTCGACCAGATGCTCTTCGCCAGGCTCGCCCTGCGCGGCCTCTGGCCCGGTAGGCGCATCAGGGAATCGGCCCTGGCCCTGGTGCGCAGGGCCGCTACCGGGGACCTCGAGGGAGCCCTGGCCGACGCCCGGAGACACGCCCTCCTCGTCGACGACGAGATAGCCCGGGCCGAGGGCGCCGCCGCCTTCCTCGAGGGCTGGGCCGCAGGGGAGGTCGCCGCGGCGCGGGACGACGAGTGGTTCGGCCCCCGAGAGGCCGCCGCTGCCGTCGGCGCGACGTCCGGGCAGCTCAGGAACTGGGAGCGTAACCGCCTCGTCGCCGTGCCCAAGGACCCGGAGACGGGCCGCCGCGCCTACGGCCCGGAGGAGATCGGCCGCCTCCGCGTCGTTCGCTCTCTCCTCCTGGCCGGCTACAGCGTCCTGGCCGTGCTCCGCATGGCGACCGAGCTGGATCGCGGCCGGACCGTCGGTCTCCGCGACGCGCTGACCGTGCCCAGGCCCGGCGTAGAGGCCCTGACGGCCTTCGATCGCTGGCTCGCCTCCCTGGCCGAGCAGCGGGCTCGGGCGGCGAGGCTCGTAGCCATGCTGGAGGAAAGGCTCGAAACCCTCCAGTAGCGCACCGGGGGAATACGATGGTCTCATGAACCATCAAGCCATAGAGGTGCGCGGAGCGCGCACGCACAACCTCAAGGACCTTTCGGTCGACATCCCCAAGGACGGGCTCGTCGTCTTCACCGGCCCGAGCGGCTCGGGGAAGAGCTCGCTCGTGTTCGACACCGTGCACGTCGAGGCCCAGCGCCAGCTCGTCGAGACGTTCTCGACCTTCGCGAGGAGACGGCTTCCCAAGCTTTCTAGGCCCCCGGTCGACGAGATCCGCAACCTGGGCGTGACCATCGTCATAGACCAGAAGCCGCTCGGGCGAACGCTCAGGAGCACCGTGGGCACCGCCACGGAGATAAACGATTACCTCCGCATGCTGTACTCGCGCTTCGGGGAGCCGTTCGCCGGCCCGTCGTTCCATTTCTCGTTCAATAACCCGGCGGGCATGTGCCCTGAATGCGCCGGGCTCGGCAAGCGGATCCGCGTCGTCCCCGAGCGCTTCTACGACCCGCGCCTATCCCTACGCGAAGGGTCCCTCCTGCACCCCGACTACAAGCCGGGCGGCTTCTTCTGGCGGGAGTTCTTGGCCATCGGCCTCTTCGACCCGGACGCTCCGCTCGGGGAGTGGGCGCCCGGCGACCTGGAACGCTTCCTCTACGCCGAGTCTATACCCGTGGAGAAGGCCCATGGAGCGGGGACCCAAACCAAGAACTTCGTCGGCGTCATCAGGCGCCTGGAGCGCTACTACGCCAACCAGGCGGAGGACGAGAAGGACGACGGGGAGAAGGACGCCTACGACGCCTTCCTCGAGTACGGAACCTGCCCGGCCTGCGGCGGGACGAGGCTCAACGCGCGGGCCCTCTCGGCCAGGGTCGGCGGCAAGACCATAGCCGAGGCCTGCTCGTTCGAGCTGGACGACTTCGACGGCTTCCTCGCCGGGCTCTCCTTGCCGGGAGCAGAGGCCCTGGTCGGCAAGATGCGCCGCATCGCCTCCTCGCTCCGCGGCATGGGCGCCGGTTACCTATCGCTGGACCGAGCGGTCTCGACGCTCTCGGGAGGCGAATCGCAGCGCGTGAAGCTGGCCAGGCGGCTCGATTGCGACCTATCCGGCCTCGTCTACGCCCTGGACGAGCCGAGCGCCGGGCTGCACCCCTCCGATGCCGCCCGCCTCATGGGAACGCTACGAAGCCTGCGGGACGCCGGTAACACCGTGCTCGTCGTCGAGCACGACCTGGCGATCATCGCGGAGTCCGACTGGGCCGTGGAGATAGGCCCGCGCGCCGGGAAGGAAGGCGGGACGCTCGTCTATTCCGGCCCGGCGAGCGGGCTCGCGGCCGCGGGCGGCCCCACGGCGGCCGCGATGGCCGCCCGCGCCTCGGCGACGCGCGGAACGGCCGTTCGCCGCGGCCGCAGGCCCTGGTCATCCTGCTTCAGCGTCAGGGGAGCCTCCTCGAACAACCTCAAGGACGTATCGGTCGACATCCCGCGAGGGATTCTCGTGGGCGTCTGCGGCCCAGCCGGATCGGGTAAGTCGAGCCTGATCCACGGCGCGTTCGCGGAGGCCCATCCGGGAGCCGTCGTCGTCTCCCAGGCCTCGATCGGCCGTACCTCGAGAGGCACGCCCGCGAGCTACCTCGGCGCGTTCGACTCGATGCGAAAGGAGTTCGCCCGGGCCACGGGAGCGCCCGCGAGCCTCTTCAGCTTCAACTCCCAAGGCGCCTGCCCCGCCTGCTCGGGAGCGGGCTTCATAACGGTGGACATGAACTTCCTGGATGACGCCCGCCTCGCCTGCGAGGCCTGCGGAGGCCTCCGCTATCGCCCCGAGGCGCTCGAGGGACGACTGCGCGGCTCGAGCATAGCGGACGTCCTGTCCATGACCGCGAGCGAGGCGAGCCGCGTCTTCTCGGGCCGCGACGTGCTCAAGAAGCTATCGCTCCTCGAGGAAGTGGGCCTCGGATACCTACCCTTGGGCCAGAGCCTTTCCAGCCTATCCGGCGGCGAGGCCCAGCGCCTGAAGCTCGCGACCGAGCTCGGCGAGGAGGGCGGGATATACATCCTAGACGAGCCGACGAGCGGTCTCCACCCGACGGACTCCGCCAGGCTGCTAGGCATACTCGACCGGCTGGTGGACGGCGGCAACTCGGTCGTCATGATAGAGCACGACGTGGACGCGCTAGCCGCCTGCGACTACCTCATCGAGCTGGGCCCCGGAGGGGGGAAGGAAGGAGGCAGGATCATCGCGCGCGGACGGCCGGAGGAACTAGCCCGGGACCCTAACAGCGTCACCGGCCCCTACCTCCGGCCCGTCCTAGGCCACTAGTTAAGTACCTTCCTCACCGACAGGGCCGCCAGGGCGGTCCCGCCGGCGCCGGCGGCCAGCGCGATCGCGACCGCAATCGGCACCGTCCCGGGATCGCCCGTACCCGAGATGAGAGCCCGCATCGCCTCCATGAGGTAGGTCAGGGGGTTCCAATCGGAGACGGCCTGCAGCCAGCGAGCGCCCATGAGCTCTCTCGGCACGAAGGTCGGCGCCAGGAACAGGAGCATGAACACCGCCGAGCCTATGGTTCCCGCGAGCTCGGCCTTGCCCGTGCGCATGACCGCGGCGGCCGACAGGGCCGAGATACCGGCGCCGAACGACGCGGCCAGGGCCGCGACGCCGAGCGCGCCCGGTAACCCGCCGAGGAAGGGCGCGCCGAGCAGGGCGCCCAGGCCGAGCACGGCGAGCGCGGAGGCGAAGATACCGACGGCGTCCGCCAGGATGGCCGCGAGCACGAAGGCCGAGCGAGGCACCGGGGCCAGCGCCAGCCGCATGAAGTACCCGGAGACTATATCCCGGCTCAGCGCCTGGGCCGAGCCGGCCGACGAGGCGAACAGGAGCGAAACCACGCCCATGGGCAGGAGGAAGGCCATGTAGCCCGCCCCGCCGAATTCAGGCAGGAAGCCTATGCCGCCTATGGCCGCGTCGTAGACGACGAGGAAGAAGGCGCTCATCGCGAGGCCGGACAGGAGCGGCGCGGGATTGCGGGCCAGGCGCCTAAGCGCCCGTCCGACGATGAGGAGGCTCGGGTTACGCATGGACGGCCTCCTCGGCGGTCGCCGAGGCCGCTGACTCGGCCGCGAGGCGCCTCGAGGCGACGAAGCTCAGGTAGCCGGCCTCGAGGTCTCCCCCGGGCCCGGCGTGAGCCTCGGCGAAGCCCCGGACGGTCCCCCGGTACGCCACGCGCCCCTCGTCGAGCACGGCCAGCTCGTCGCCGTGCCGCTCCGCCTCCTCCAGGTACTGCGTGGTAAAGAAGACCGTGGTCCGTTCCTCGGCGTTCAGCCTGCGCATCTCGTCCCAGAAGGCCGCGCGGCTCTCGGGATCCATGCCCACCGTGGGCTCGTCCAGGAACAGGACGCGCGGCCGGTGGACCAGGGCCAGGGCCGCGTGGAGCCGTCGCTTGTTACCGCCCGACAGCTCACCCGCCTTGCGGTCGGCGACCGGCTCGAGGCCCAGTCGCCCCAGGAGCTCCTCCGCCCGGCCGGCCGCGGCGCGCGAATCCAGGCCGTAGAGCCGTCCCTGGAATCGCAGCTGGGCCCGCGCGGTCTCCCCCGGGTCCAGCTGGGTATCCTGCAGGGCCACCCCGATCAGCGCGCGCAGCGCCTGCGTCCCCGCGGCCAGCGACTTGCCGGCGATCGTGACGCTACCGGCGTCGGCCCGGGACAGCGTGCACAGTATCCTCACCAGCGTCGACTTGCCCGCCCCGTTAGCGCCCAGGAGCGCGAAGCGGCTGCCCTCCGGCACGTCCAGGTCGACCCCGGCCAGCGCCCGGGGTCCCTTGCGGTAGGTCCGCTCCAGTCCCCTGGCCTCGATGATGCTCGTTGCCATGTATCCTCCTCGTAACGATAGCGAGGATACGGCGGCGGGCCGGGGTCGGTGCGCTACTGGAGGGTTTCCGGCTTAGGCGAGGCCTTGGCGAGCTTCTCCCGCAGCCGCTCCAGCTCCCGGCCCGACAGGCCGGTCGCCTCGGCATCGGCGGCGCCGTCGAGACGGCGACGGAAGGCGGCGGCCTCCTCGGC
>CAZNNA010000015.1:18204-21307 GCA_964573825.1 uncultured Treponemataceae bacterium | reverse complement strand
GGGCGACGCAGGCGCCGTCGGCCTCGGAGAGGCCCCAGCGGGCCGCGTTGGCTCGGGCGAAGTCGGCCGAGCGGCTCACGTGTACGGCGGTGAAGCGAGCTCCAGTGCCGCCCTCCTCGTCGACGGTCCGGATGTAGCCGGTATCGTGGCAGAGCGCCGCGATGAAGAGGTTCCTGCCGAGGGTCTCGGGGTAGGCCCCGCGCTCGATGAATATTCCGTCGGCTATCCTTGCCGTGGCGAGGACTACCGCCATGGTATGGCGTATATCGTGGTAATCGGTGTCGCAGGCCCGGTATCCCGGGAACCTTCCCTTGAACATCGCGATGATATCGGCCGAGACGGCCTCGACCTGGCGCCACGAGCCTGCGCCGTACCAGAAACCGAATATCCTCCGGGACTCGGCTACGACGGAGGCCGGGTCGTCGCCGTCGACTAGCTTGGAGAGCTGAACGGAATCGGGATAGCCCATCGGAGGCCCCTCCTTTTTTTAAAAGGCGCTTCCTGGGAAGTTTACCACGGAGCCATCTCCCCGACAGGATTATCGGAAAAATTTCGCAGCTTGCGCGCTCGCCTGTTTAATGCTCTTTTCACTATATTAGTTTTATTCGATACCAAAGGAGCTAACCATGAGGTTCATAGCCCTATTCCTAGTAGCCCTCGGTAGCCTCGCGACGGCGGTAGCCGACGAGGCCCCGGTTTCGGTCAGGCTCGAGGCGGAGGCGGGAGCCGTCAAGGTCTTCCATCACACGTACCGCGTCGGCGACGGAGGCACCGCCTTCGACTTCGTCGCCAACGGCGGCCAGGAGATACTCTATCCGTTCCAGCGCCTGACGGCGACGCTGACCCTGGGCGATCGCCACGACGTACGCTTCCTCTACCAACCCCTGGAGCTAGCCACGGCGACGGTCGCCCGGGAGGCCTTCACCATAGACGGCGTGACCTTCGCCCAGGGCGAGGCCGTCGATATCGTCTACGGCTTCCCCTTCTATCGTCTCACCTACCTCTACGACCTCCTGCCGGGAGAGGCCAGGCTTTCCGTCGGCGGCGCCCTGCAGCTGCGCAACGCGTCAATACGCTTCACGAGCGCCGACGGCTCAAGGCGCGCCGTCTCGCAGAACCTGGGTCCCGTGCCGGCCGTAGCCCTGGCCGGCGAGCTACCCCTGGGAGACTACCTCTTCGCCGGCTTCGAGGCGACGGGGCTCTACGCCTCGAGCGCCATCATCAACGGAGCGGGCTTCGAGTTCGAGGGTTCGATCCTCGACGCCTCGCTCAGGATAGGCGCCCGACTGGGCCAAGCCACCACGGCTTTCCTGAACCTTCGCTTCCTCGGAGGCTCGGCCGCCGGCGTGTCGCAGTACCCGAGCGAGTTCTGGACGCAATCGACGGAGAAGTCGACGGCCAACTACCTGGCCACCGGGGCCCTGACGCTCGGCGCCGCGCTCGAGCTCTAGCGCCCCCCGCGGGACGGCCGGCGCTCAGCCGGCTAGGAACCGGAGCCCGCCCCCTCCTCGCAGTACGCCGCGAGGAGGGCCAGCGTCGAGGCCAGGGCCTCCCGGTGCGTCCGCTCGTAACCGTGCGAGGCCTGGACGCCGGGCCCTATGAGCGCGTGCCGGATATCGTAGCCGGAGCGCAGCGCGGCTCCCGCGTCCGAGCCGTAGAACGGGAAGACGTCGACCGCGTGGCGCAGCCCTAGGCCCTTGGCCAGGGCTACGAGGCGGTCGGTGGCCTCAAGGTCGTAGGGCCCTGACGAATCCTTGGCGCAGATAGACACGGAACGGTCGTCGGCGCTCAGGTCGTCGCCTATCGCGCCCATGTCCACCGCCAGCATCTCGACGGCGCCGGGAGGCAGGCCCGCGCTACCGCCGTGGCCGACCTCCTCGTAGTTGGTGAAGAGGAGCCAGACCTCGCGGCCCAGGGCCAGCGCCCCGGACGCGGCCAGGCGCGCCAGACCGAGGAGCACGGCGGAGCTAGCCTTGTCGTCCAGGTGCCGGCTCTTGACGTAGCCGGACTCCGTGACGACGGTACGCGGGTCGAAGGAAACGAAGTCGCCGGGGCCTATCCCCAGGGCCTTGGTCTCGTCGGCCTTGGCCACCGGCTCGTCGAGCACTATCTCCACGTTGGCGTCGTCTCGCTTGGTACTGCCCACGTCCGCGTTGACGTGGACCGCCGGCTTGTCGAGGAGGAAGCGGCCCGTGAAGCGCCTGCCCGTGGCGCGCGAATGCACCACGCAGTTCTCGCCCTCTATGTAGTTCTCCGGGTAGCTACCTATCTTGGTGACGCGCAGGGCGCCCGAGGGCTTCACCGCCCGGACCATGGCGCCGAGCGTATCCAGGTGGGCCGCCACGACGAGAGGGCGACCGGAGCCGCCGAGGCTGACGCGCACGGAGCGCTTGTTGGTGAGCTCGGGCTCGAGCCCCAGGGCCCGTAGCTCGGCGGCGACGAAATTCTCGACCTCGCGGGTAAAGCCCGTCGGGCTCGGTATGGCGCAGAGCCTGACCACGTCGCTGATCATGGCGTCCGCTGCGCCGTCTGGAATAGCATTCATCGAAACTCCCTCTCCCGGCGCTGGGCGCCGCGGCTGCGACGCCCAGTATACACCAGGCGCGCGTCCGCGCGCGCCATGAACCCCGGCGGAAATCTTACTGCCTCAGCAGCCTTCTCTGGTCGTCCGGCAGGTCCAAGGCAAGGGTGCCGCCCGGGTTCATGATGCCCGAGGGGTCGAAGTGGCGCTTGAGGGCTCGGTAGACGGCCATGGCCTCCGGGCCCACGTCGCCCTCGAGCCAGGGCGCGAAGGCCTTGCCTATGCCGTGGTGGTGGCTCATCGTCGCGCCGTATTTCTGGATGTTGTCCAGGATGCCGGCCTGGTAGGCCAGGTACTCCTCCAGGCTGTCCATCTTGGCTATGAAGATGAAGTATAGGTTGCAGCCCTGCGGATAGAAGTGCGACATGTGCGTCATGCAGATGGTGTCCGGCCGGGAATGGCAGAAGGCCCGGACGCCCGTGTGGATATCCTCCAGGTTGGTCCAGTTGACCGTGCACTCGAGGGTATCGATCATGATGCCGTAGTCCTCGTAGGTGTAGATGGTGAAGGCCGTCACGAAAT
>CAZNNA010000015.1:0-18194 GCA_964573825.1 uncultured Treponemataceae bacterium | reverse complement strand
CCTGGAGGTCCTCGCGCATGTAGGGGTCGCGGAAGCGGCCGTGCTCCCAGGACCGCACCACGAGGCTCGTCGTGCTCATGGCGCCGTGGCGGCGGGCTATGCGCTTAACCATGCGCTCTACCCGCCTCGCGAAGCCCCGCTCGCCGTCGGCGGTGCCCAGCATGAGGCAGCGCTCGCCGGGCTTGAAGCCGCGGGCGGTAATCAGGGCGTCCAGGGCCGTGCCGGAGACGCCGTAGAGCCTGAGGGCCACGTCGGACTCCTCGGGGTCGGAGAGGCGGAAGACGCTCGGGAAGCCGAACTCGCCCTGCATGACCTCGCGGGCGGCGGCCTTGGCGCTCTCCCAGTCGCGGAAGATGAAGGAGTAGCGCCGGGTATTCTCCGGCATGTACCTGCGGACCTTGAGGGTGGCCGCGTAGAGGATGCCGAAGGTGCCCTCGCTTCCCATCATGACCTGGTCCAGGTCCGGTCCGTTGGCGGCGGCGGGGAAGTCCCGCGTGCGGATGTCGCGGCCGCCGGGGCAGACGTAGTCCTGGGCTATGACTATATCCTCGATCTTGCCGTAGTAGGTGGAGTTCTGCCCCGCGCCCCGGGTAACCGTCCAGCCGCCGACCACGGAGTACTCGTAGCTCTGGGGCAGGTGGCCGGCGGTGTAGGCCCGGCTCGCCTTGAGCGCGGCTGGAGCGTCGCGAAGCACGCGCTCCAGCTCCGGCCCGCTCATGCCCGCCTCCACGGTGATGGTCTGGTTGACCTCGTCGAAGGATATCACCTTGTTGAGGTGGACGCGCATGTCCAGGGAGACGCCGCCCTTGACCGGCTCCACGCCGCGCGTGACCGAGGAGCCGCCGCCGTAGATGTTGACCGGTATGCCGTGCCTCTCGCAGTAGTCGACTATGGCGCGGAGGTCGGCGCGCGAACGCGGCCAGAGCGCCAGGTCGGGCAGGTTCTCCATGATGCCGTGGCGTAGGCGCATGAGGTCTATCATCGTCTTGCCGTAGGCTATTCGCAGGCGATTGTAGGTGTCGACGTGAGCGTTCTCCTTGCCGACCAGGGCCGTGAGCGCCGCCACGTGCTCGGGCGCCAGGCGGCAGGGTACGGCGTCGGGCACCTCGGCCAGGCCCGTGGCCCGCTTCTCCTTGAACCAGTCGTCGCCTAGGCGGAAGGTCTCCTTCATGAGCCTATAGAGCTTGCGGTTCGGGTGCTTGTACTCCTTGGGGTCGCCCCACTTGAGTATGGAGCGGAAGCTGCGCGGGGGCAGCTCGCCCTCGAACCAGTCGGGATAGAAGTCGTCGTGCTTGGCCATGGTCTAGCTCCTTAAGCCGGCCGCTCGGGATAGCCGGTGATGTCTCGTATGCTCTCGTACAGCGGCGCCAGGGCCTTGTACATCCTCTTGTAAACGCGTCTATAGAGCTCGCCGTAGAGGGCGGCGTTGCGCGGGTCGGGCTCGAACGTCCGCGCCGTCCGGGCCATGGCCCTGGAGGCCTCCTCGACGCTCGGGTACCAGCCGAGGCCGGCGGCCGCGCACATGGCGGCGCCGAGGCCCGAGGCCTCGAAGGTCCTTCCTCGGGACAGGGGCAGGTCGAAGACGTCGGCCGAGGCCTGGCAGATGGCGTCGCTCTGGCTGGCGCCGCCCGAGACCCTGAGCGAGCGTACCCTTACGCGGGAGACGCGCTCTATGGCCTCGAGCCCCTCCTTGAGCCCGTAGGCCAGGCCCTCGACTATGGCACGGTACAGGTGGGAGCGCTCGTGCACGTCCCCGAAGCCTATGAGCGAGCCCTTGGCCGACGGCGTCTTGAGGCCGGCCGTCCAGTACGGCTGCATGATAAGGCCGTGGCACCCGGGCGGCGTGGAGCGCAGGAGCTCGTCGAGCATCTCCTCCGCCGCGAGCCCGCGGGCCTCGGCCTCGGCGACCTCCCGGAAGGCGAACTGGCTCTTGAACCAGGAGAGCATCCAGTAGCCCCGGAAGATCTCCACCTCCGGATTGTAGCGCCCCGGAATGGCGGCCGGATAGGACGGCATGAAGGCGAGCGGCTCCAGGTAACGGCGGCTCGTGGTCTGGACGGTGGCCGTGGTACCGAAGGACAGGCTGGCGACGCTCTCGTCGGCCACGCCCGAGCCGAGGGTCTCGCAGCCCTTGTCGCTGCCGGCGGCCACCACGGGCAGGCCTGGCGGCAGGCCGAGCTCGGCCGCGGCCCGCTCCGTAAGTCGCCCGGCCGGGGCGCCCGGGGGTACGAGGCGCGCCAGGCGATCCGGGTCGACGGGGAACATGCGGGCGTTGAGCTGGCCCTTGCCCGCCCAGTCCTGGCGACGGTAGTCGAAGGGCATATGGCCTATCTGCGAGGCGACCGAGTCGACGAAGTCGCCGGTCATGCGGGCGTGCACGAAGCCGGAGACCTGGACGAAGGCGCGGGTCCTGGCCCAGGCCTCCTGGTCGTTCTGCATGATCCAGTTGCAGGCCCCCGACTCCTGGGTCTAGCGCATCGCCTCGCCCATGCCCACGGCCGCGAGCCCTAGGCGCAGGAGGCCGCCGGGCAGGTAGGGCGCCCTGGCCTTCCGGGCGTCGAGCCAGAGTATGGCCGGCCTCACCGGGCGCGCGTTCGCGTCCAGGCAGACCATGGAATCGCGCTGGGTCGTCACCGCCACCGCCGCAATCCGGCTCGCTCCCCCGGCGAGCCCGGCGACGAGTTCCCGGCAGGCCCGCGCGAGCGAGTCCCACCAGAGCTCGGGGTCCTGCTCGGCCCAGCCGGGGCGAGCGGAGAAGTACGGCCGGTACTCGACCTTGGCCCGCGCGATCAGTTCGCCCCGGGCGTCGAAGGCCAAGGCCCGGGCGCTCTGCGTGCCGCAATCGAGGGCCAGGACGAGGTCGCCGGCCTTAGCCTCGGCGCCGCGCGTCGCGCCGCCCGGAGCGCGGTGAGTCGCTCCGTTCATCGGGGGCTCCCCTCGCCCGCGGGCAGGTCGTCCGTAGCGAGCATGTCGACGCCCAGGCCCAGGAGGTCGCCGAGCACCACGTCGCCCCGGCGGAGCGGCGGGCGCACGATAACCGGATCGAGCGCGGCCATGGCCTCGAGGAGCCGTCCCAGGGGCAGCTCAGCCGAGCTCCTGACCGGCAGGCGCCTGCGGGGCGAGCCCTCGACGGCCACGGTGGTGGTGAGAGAGCGCGTCGGCGCCACGACTTCCTTAGCGCCGTAGACGGCTCCCTTGGGGCAGGCGTGACCGCTGACCTTGGCCTGGCCGGCTTCGAGCTCGACGGCGAGCCGGCAACCGCGCGGGCACTCGATGCAGGTAAGCATCCTCGTATCCATCAGCGTTCCTCCGTCGGGTAGAGCTCTAGGCGCAGGCCGCGTTCATCCGGCCCGGAGAGGGCCGCGGCCAGGCTCGCGTCCGAGACGGCGAAGCGCTCCATCTCGGGCGGCCGTAAGGCCGGGTAGCGGCGAGAGAAAAGCTCCGGCCCTTTCTCGCCCGCGGCGGCTTCGGTATCGGCGACGCCGAGCCTGGCGACGCCGAGCCTGGCGACGCCGCCTGAGGCCAGGGTCGAGCGAGAACGAAAGTAAAAGGTAGACTGGGCATCGCTGCCGCCCCCGCTCGCGGCCAAGGCCGCCGCGTCGATGAGCTGGGGTACCGCGTAGAGCAAGCCCGACCCGGCGCTCACCGGCGAGAGGCGTCGCCCGGCCCCGGCGCCTCGCCCAGCGGCGGCCGCGTAGCGGGCGGCGGCCCGGCCGGCGGTCTCGCCGGACTCGGAGACGTAGTCTGCCAGGTCGTTGACGTGGACGGCGTTACCGCAGGCGAATACCCCGTCGACGAGCGTGTGCATGGTCTGGTCCACCCGGGGGCCCTTGGTGGCCGGGTCGAGGGGCACGCCGAGCGACAGGGCCAGCTCGTTCTCCGGTATGAGCCCGACCGACAGGATGAGGGTATCGCAGTCGTAGGAGCGCTCCGTTCCCGGGATCGGCCGCATCGAGGCGTCGACCGAGGCCGTCGTAACGCCGGAGACGCGGCGCGAGCCGCGGACGCCCGTCACGGTCGAGGAGAGGTACAGCGGAATGGAGAAGTCCTCCAGGCACTGGCGCAGGTTGCGCGACAGGCCCGAGGGCTCGGGCTTGACCTCGTGGACGCCGAGCACCTCCATGCCCTCGAGCGTCATGCGCCTGGCCATGATGAGGCCAATGTCCCCCGAGCCAAGGATCACCGCCCGGCGGCCCGGCAGGAGCCCCTGCACGTTAATCATGTACTGGGCGAGCCCCGCCGTCAGTATGCCCGCGGGCCGTTCCCCATGGATGAAGACCTGTCGGTCGGTGCGCTCGCGGCAGCCCGTGGCCAGCACCAGGGCCCTGGCCCTGAGCTCGACGAGGCCTCCGCGCTCGCTGCAATGCAGCAGGAAGCCCTCGCCGACCCTGGCGACCGAGCTTACGAAGGCCTCGAGCAGGGCCGGCAGGCCGAGCGAGGCGAAGCGATCGGCGTCGCGGAGGGCGTACTCGGGTCCGGAGAGCTTCTCCCTATAGCGCTCGACGCCGAAGCCGTCGTGGACGCATTGCTTGAGAATGCCCCCGAGCCGCTCCTCGCGCTCGACGAGGACCACCCTAGCGCCCGCCTCGGACGCGGCGCAGGCGGCGGCCAATCCCGCGGGACCGCCGCCGAGAACGACGACGTCGGCCTCGATCGAGCGACTCACGGCCGGCCTCCCTTGGTCGGGCCGACGCATAGCTCCGAGCCCGGCCCCTTCTTGGTCACCGCCCAGAGCGGCAGCCCGGCCTCGCGGGCCAGTATCTCCATGACGCGCGGCGTACAGAAGCCGCCGTGGCAGCGCCCCATGCCGGCCCGGGTCCGCCGCTTGACGGCGTCCAGGCTCGTAGCCGGCACCGGCCCCCGGGCCGCGTCGGCTATCTCGCCCTCGGTCACCTCCTCGCAGCGGCAGACCACGCGACCGTAGGCCGGCGCGCCCCGGATAAGGGCGTCGCGGGCCTCGGGCGACAGGCGCCGAGGCTCGGGACCGGGCTCCCGCTCGGCTCGCCAGCGGGCCTTGGGGCGGACGTCGCGGCGCCCGGCGAGGGCCTCGACGGCGAGGCGGGCCGCGTCCTGGGCTATCGCGGGCGCCGAGGCCAGGCCCGGCGATTGGATACCGGCCGCGTGCACGAGGTTCGCCACGCGCTCGCTCCGCTCCACGATGAAGTCCTCCTCGTAGGTACAGGGCCTGACGCCCGCGAAGTAGGTGATGATCTGGGAGGGCGACAGGCGCCGGTTCAGGGCCAGGTGGCGCTCGAGCTCGCGTAGCTCGGCCGCGGTCGTCGAATAGTCCTCCCGGCCGGGGAGCTCCGCCGCGGTCGGCCCGACCAGGACGTTGCCCTCGACCGTGGTGACGAGCCCCCCGCCCTTGGTCTTGCTCTTGATCTGCACGAGGGGCGGCATGCCCAGGATGTGGCGCAGGTGCGGCTCGGTCGAGCGGTCGAGTATGGCCTCGGTGCCGCGCCGTTGGTGCAGGCTGAAGAAACGGTCGTCCGCCATGGCCGCGACGACGTCGGCCCAGTTGCCCGCGGCGTTGACCACGACGCCCGCGCGGCAGGTACCTCGGTTGGTCTTGACGCGGGCGACGAGCCCGCCCTCGAGCTCGAGCCCCAGGACGCAGGCGTCGAGTATCACCTCGACGCCGTTCAGGGCGGCGCTCTCGGCCAGCGCGACGGTAGCCTTGTAGGGCGACAGGACGCCGGCGCTCGGCAGGAAGAAGGCGCCGTGCTGGCCGGGCGCGATATTCGGCTCCTCGGCCTCCACGCGCGCCTTGCTCCAGAATTCCCAGCCGTCGACGCCGTTACGCCTGGCGCGGTCGGCCATGGCGGGATACACGGCGGGCGCGAGCGGCGAGCTAAAGAGTATGAGCGAGCCCGGGCGCTTGAAGTCCAGGCCCAACTCGCGGCAGATCGGTTCCCAGAGCCTGTTGCCCCGGACGTTGTAGCGAGCCTTCTTGCTTCCCGGCTTGGCCGCGAAGCCGTCGTGGATCATGCCGTCGTTGCGGCTCGAGGTATGGACCGCGACGTCGCTCTCCTTCTCTAGGAGGGCCACGGACAGCTCTAGCCTGGACAGCTCCCGAGCTATGGCCGAACCCACGACCCCGCCGCCGACGATGAGTACGTCGAAAGCCCGGCCCTCGAGGAGGCCGTCCCTGACGGGCGGCGCCTCCAGGGACTCCTCCTCGACGCCGGGCACGGACAGGTCGTTGACGACGCCCTTATAGCCGAGGCGCGCGGCCTCCCAGCCGAGCGCGACCTTGGCCTCGTAGCTCGGCGCCTCGCCCTCGAGGCGGATCGATCCACGCTCCTCCGAGACGCCTACGGGCGTTCCGGCGAGGCGAGACAGCCCCCGGCGAGCTCGCTCGAGGCGTCTCGGGGATGGATCGTCAGCCTCGCGCGTATTCCTTGGTATTACCAGCATACCAGGTATATAAACCCGTTCTACCTAGCCGTCAAGCGAAATCCATTCTCGCCGGCGGCGCCCTGGACGAGGCCGCCCTCGAGCGATAAGCTCAAGCAATGCGCCAGAAACCCTACGGACTATTCTTTACAGCGCTAACCCTCGGCCTCGCCCTCTCGGCCTGCGCCACGAGGCTGCCGGCCATTCGGCCGGAGACGGATCGTGACGCGAGCGCGAGCCTCGGGGCCGGGGCCCTCCTCGGGGTAGCGGAGGCGAGGCGCATCCCGGCCCGTAAGGCCAGGGCCCTCCTATCGCTCGCGACGCCCCGCATCCTCGACGTGGCCCTGGAGATGGACACGCTGGAGGCCTTCGGCTACGCCGACTGGCGCAAGGCGCGCAGGGAGAGCCTCTCAGACGTACGCGCCATCAGGATAGCCTTCGGGGCCAGGCTCCCCGAGGGGGGGGTCGAGGCTCAGTCGGGAATGCTATACCTGCCGGATCGGCCCGAGGCCGAGCGGGGCGACCGCGAGACGCCGCGCGCCGTCACCTGGCTCGTCTTCTGCAAGGGCACGGAGCACCTGCGCGACTACGTTCCCTCCCGCGAGGGCTCTCACGAGCGAACCGTGATGGAATCGGCGGCCGCCCTGGGCTTCGCCGTCTGGGCGCCCGATTACGCCGGCATGGGCGACGCGCCCGGCGTCCAGGAATACTGCGTACCCGATTCCATGGCGGCTTCCGCCCTGGACGGGCTGGCGGCAGCCAGGGCCTACCTGGCGGAGTCCGCGCCCGGGTATGCCGAGACCGGGCGCCTCGCCGTGCTCGGCTACTCCCAGGGCGGCCTCGCCGCCATGGCCGCGCTCAAGGCCCTCAGCGACGGCGCCATAGAGGCTCCCGGGCTCCGCGTCTCGGCAGGATACCCCCTGGGAGCCCCGCTCGACCTGCTCATCGGAGTCCCCTTCCTCAAGGAAGAGAGCTCCATAGTCGCCAGGCCCGACTACAGCCTTCTCCTCGCCCTCGGCTGGGCGCGGGCCTATCCCGACGACGTCAGGCTGGAAGAGATACTTCGCCCCGAGGTCATCGAGCGCTGCCTTCCGCTCTTCGACGGAACGCGGGACGGCGACGAGCTCTGCCGCCTCGTGGCGAGGGCCCTGGGCCGCAAGACGGGTGCCGTACTCGACTCGGACCTCTACCGCCCCGAGTACCTGGAGGCGCTCCGCAAGGCTCCAGAGAGCCTCGGCTTGTATAGGCGCCAGTCCGCTGCCAGGCTCGATCGATGGACGCCGCCGCCCGGCCTTCCCGTTCGACTCGCCGCCTCGCCCGACGACGAGGTCGTACCCTTCCTTAACAGCGAGCGGGCCTACGCCTGGATGAGGGAGACCAACCCCGAGGCCGACGTGAGCCTCGTTAGGCTGGCGACGCCGCGGCACGCCTTCGCAGGCTTCGAGGCCTTCCTCTATGCCCTCATGGACCTGGATCGCGGCGAGTCGGAGAGGGCCGAATGAGCGCGGGCAAGGATTCGAGCAAGCGAGCGAAGAGCGCGGTCGGTAGGCCCACGAACGGGCGCGAGGGAAAGAAGGCGCCCCGAGGCTCCAAGGGCGGCGCGGCCCTCGGAGTCATCGTCGGCATCGCGCTAGCCCTGGCCGGAGCCTGGCTCGCCTACTCGCACCTCGTGCCCCAGCCGAGCGCCGAACCGGCTCCCGAGCCGGCCCCGGCGCCGGTCGAGCCGGAGGCCCCCAAGGGCTATCGTCGCCTAGCCGGGCCGCCGCCCGGGCCGGAGACGCCCTACCCGGGAAGCCTTGCGGCCTATGCCCGCTGGGCCGACGACGCCGGGGAGGCCCTAGTCGTCGTTTGGACCGAGCGTCACGAAGGCGGCGACGCCTTGGTCGGAGCCAGGCTCTACCGCGACGGCTCCTCGGGTTGGGCCCTGGTTGCCGAGCGCGCCGAGGCGGCGGGAACCGAGGCGGGCCTCTACCGGGACGGGCTCTGGCCCGGCGACTACGACGGCGACGGCAGGGGCGAGGCGCTCCTGGCCTACTGGGCGAGCCCGGGACCGGCGCCCGGCCCGCGACGCCTCTCGGTGGCCACGGTCTCCGACGCCGGTGTCTTCCTAGCCCAGGGAATGACGCGCTTCTACCCGCCCGAGCGGGAACCAGGCGCGCGGTCGCGCGCCGCCGACCGCCTCCTGGACGGGGTCTTCGCCAGGGTACCCGAGGCGACCAGGAACGAGGCCGCTCGGCTCTGGGAGGAGGCCCAGTACGACCTGGCGGAGCCGACGGCCCATCCCGGCTTCCATGGGCACGAGCGCTTCGACGGGGCTACCCTCCAGGGAACCGAGCGCGGCTGGCGCCTCGTCATGCTACCGGCCTACATGGAGCTGAGCCTGGGCGGCGCCGCAGAGACCGCCGTCATTCGATACGAGTCCATCCGAGCCGACGGCGACGGGCTGGTCGCCGAGGGCAAGGCGACCGTAGAGGGCTGGGAGCACGCGTTCAGGGTCACCATAGCCGAGCGACCGGTCAAGGCGCCCGACGGGACCGAGTACCCGCTCGAGGCAACGCTCGACTGGTCGGACGGCACGAGGCTAGCCGGCTGGGGTCGCCTGGCCGAAGAGTAGCCTACGGAGTTCCGCCTCGCTATAGAGCAGGAGCTCGCGCATGAGGTCGCGGGCCCCCGCCTGGTCCGAGGCGGCAATAGCGTCCACGATGCGCTCGTGGAAGTCGTAGATGGCCGCGAGGTTGGTAGCCTCGGCGTAGAACGATGCCAGGATATCGCCGTAGATACGCCTGAAGCTGTTCATGAGCAGCGGATATATCTCGTTACCGCTCGCGAGGGCCACGGCCAGGTGGAAGAAGAAGTCCAGCTCGGCGACCTCGTGCGCGTTTCGATTCTCCGGCGCTCGCTCCTTGGCCACGCAGGCGCGCAGTTCTTCCAGGGCGGCCTCGGTCCTGCGCTCAGCCGCCATGCGCGCGGTCTCCACCTCGAAGAGCAGCCGCATCTCGAGCACGCCTTCGAACAGCGTGGCCGATAAGCGACCTCCCGTGTAGTTGAGCATCGACAGGAGCATCTCTATGGAACCTTCCCGCCGATAATCGTTGACCCGGACGCCCTTGCGGCTCTCGATGGTCACGAGGCCCCTCGACTCCAGGGTCCGCAGTCCTTCGTGAACGACGGGCCTGGATATGCCGAATAGCGCGCCCAGGTCGCGCTCCGAGGGCACTCGTTCGCCGGGGGCGAATTTCCCCGATAGTATCAGGGCCTCGAAGCGCTCTATGAATTCGTCCTTGAGGGATCGGGGCGTTATAGGCGAGAAGATGGGTTCGTTGCCGGGGATCATCGCTGCTCCTTAACTGGTAATACCAAGAGCCACTGTAGGCTTTATTTTTTCATCGGTCAAGCGCAAGCGCCGCTGCGCGGACGCGCGTGTACGCTCCGTGGCCCCCCTACGGGCCCGAGCCGGCGCCGCGGCGCCGGATAGCCAGAGAGGGCCGCCGGGCGCGGCCGACGGAGGAAAGCCGATGAACTGTCTCAACTCCATCATTATCGAGGGCAATCTCGTCAGGGATCCCCTCCTCAAGACGACGCCGAACGGGCACCAGGTCTGCTCGTTCGCCGTAGCCACCAACCGCAGCTTCCGCCAGAACGACCAGTTCGAGAAGGAGGTCTCCTTCTTCGACGTGGAGACCTGGTCCAAGCTTGCCCAGACCTGCGGAGAGGTACTCCGCAAGGGACGCGGCGTCAGGGTGGTGGGGCGCCTCAAGCAGGACAGGTGGGAGGACGCCAGCGGGAAGTCGATGTCCAAGATCAAGATAGTCGCAGAGCACGTGGAGTTCAAGCCCGTCTTCAAGCGCGACGACGAACGCGAGGAGGCGACGACCGAGGAGCGAGAGGAGATTGCCGAACCGGTATTCTAAGGGCGACGACGGCGGCGGGCCCTTACTCGTACACCTCCGAGCCGGGGCGATGCCAGTCGGTGCTCTTGAAGCCGCCGCGGCCCGGGCTGAAGAGCGGGGGCTCATCGTCGCCCAGGCCGCCGCCGAGGCGTTCCTGCAGCTCGAGCGAGGCCCAGCGCAGGTGGGCCAGTATCTCCTCCTGGGCTTGCGCCATGCGCCCCGACGGACCGGACACGCTCAGGGCCCCGGAGAAGCCGTAGCGAGGCAGGTCGAGGGGAATGGCGTAGCAGATGAGCCCGGGCTCCAGCTCCTCGTCGTCTATGGCCCAGCCCCGGCGCACGGTGCGCTCGATCTCCTCGGCCAGGCGCTGCGGGTCGACGATGGTGTTAGGCGCGACGGCCGAGAAATGCGTCTCCGCCATGTACTGGCCTTGCACGGAGGTCGGCAAGCGCGATAGGATGCATTTACCCCCGGCGGTACAGTAGAGCGGCAACCTATCGCCGGGGTTGATCCTGAGCCGCAGGGCCCTGCCGCCGTCGGCCTTGGCCAGGTACATGAGCTCGTTGCCGACCAGGGCGGAGAGGTTGGCCGACTCGCCGGTGAAGCGCGCCAGCTCCTCGAGCACGGGCTTGACCCGGCTAGCGATGTTCTCGGTCACGGGAACGCGGCTCGCCAGCTCGAGGAGGGCCAGGCCGAGGGTCCAGTCGCCCTCCCGGCGCTCGACCACGCCGCGCTTCTCCATGGCGGTCAGGTAGCGGAGCGCCGTAGCCTTGTCCCAGCCGGTATCGCGGGACAGGCGAGCGAGCGAGGAACTGCCGGCCCGCGCCAGGTGGAAGAGTAGGTCGAAGGCTTTCAACGCTGATTCGCTCATGATCCCACGTTTCTATGGTAAAAACAGGATTGGCATAAAATGAAACGCCGACAACAGGCTACCCGTAGCCGCGAACACTTGTCAATCGATTTTTATACAAAGAAACTATTTGACAACCCGCGCAACCCTTCCTACCATCATGGTACGGCCATCCTCACCAACGATCAGGCTCGCGGCCGACAAGAGGAGGAACTGACTATGAAGAAAGCGGCTCTCATCGGCGCGGCCATCGCCATGGTCGCCATCGTCGCGCTCGCCGGTTGCGCAAAGACCGAGGCGAAGGCCGACGCTAACGTCGTCAAATTCGGCGTCTTCGAGCCCCTGACCGGCGCCAACGCCGCGGGCGGCGCCGAGGAACTCGACGGCATCAGGCTGGCCCAGGAGCTCTACCCGACGGTCACGGCCGGAGGCAAGGAATACAAGATAGAGCTGGCGATAGCCGACAACAAGTCCGACAAGGTCGAGGCCGCCAACGCCGGCCAGCGCCTCGTCGACAAGGATAAGGTCCAGGTCGTGCTCGGCTCCTGGGGCTCCGGCCTCTCGATGGCCGCCGGCCCCATCTTCAAGGACGCCAAGATACCCGCCATCGGCCTATCCTGTACCAATCCCCTCGTGACCAAGGACAACGACTACTACTTCCGCGTCTGCTTCCTCGACCCGTTCCAGGGCACCGTCATGGCCAACTACGCCTACAAGGACGTCAAGGCGCGCAAGGCCGTCATCATCCGCGAGGTCTCCAACGACTACTCGGTAGGCCTGGCCAAGTTCTTCGTGGACAGCTTCAAGGCGCTGACCGGCGACTCCGGGGCCATCCTCGCGGAGCTCAACTATAACACCGGCGACCAGGATTTCTCCGCCCAGCTCACCCAGGTCAAGAGCCTCAAGCCCGACGTGATCTTCGCTCCCGGCAACTATACCGAGAGCGCCCTGATCATCAAGCAGGCCCGGGAGCTCGGCATCACCGCGCCCTTCCTGGGCGGCGATACCTGGGAGATAGCCGAGTTCATAAACGTCGGCAAGCAGGCCGTCGAGGGCGCCGTCATGTCGGCCTTCTTCGATAACGACGCCCCGCTAACGCCGCTGTCAAAGGTCTTCGTGGACGCGTACCAGAAGAAGTACGGCAAGCTGCCCTCGGGCACCGCGGTACTCGGCTTCGACGGCTACCTCCTGGCCATAGACGCGATCAAGCGCGCCGATAGCATCGACCCGATAAAGATACGCGACGCCATAGCCAAGACCAAGGACTTCGCCGGCGCGGCCGGCTACGTGACCCTCGACGCCAACGGCGATCCCATCAAGAGCGCCGTGATCAAGGAAGTCAAGGGCGGCAAGTTCGTCTTCAAGACCACCGTAGCGCCTTAAGCCTCCCGCGGGCCGCCGCCCCGCGCGGCGGTCCCTATCCCTCCCGCGCCGCCAACGGCGCCAAGGAATGCCGACTATGGATCTAGCGACCTTCTTCCAACAGACGGCCAACGCGGTCAGCCTCGGGAGCCTCTACGCGCTCATAGCCATAGGCTATACCATGGTCTAAGGCATCCTCCTGCTCATCAACTTCTCCAACGGCGACGTGTTCATTCTCTGTTCGTACCTGGCCTTCTATGCCATAACCGCCGTCGCCCTGCCCTGGTGGGTCGCCTTCCCGGTGGCCCTAGGCCTGACGGCGGCCTTCGGCATCGGGCTCGAGCGCGTAGCCTATCGCCCGCTCCGCGACTCGCCCAAGATATCGGTGATGATCAGCGCCATTGGCGCCTCCTTCCTCATCGAGAACGTGGGCATCGTGCTCTTCGGCGGCCGCCCCAAGAGCTTCCCGAGCATAGCCCTCTTCGATACGGTAGTACGCTTCGGCTCGGTATCGGTGCTCTCGGTCAGCCTCTTCATCCCCGTCATAACCGCCGCGACCCTCGCCGCCCTCGTCTACGTCGTCAACCACACCAAGACGGGACTGGCCATGCGAGCGGTCTCGACAGACCTCGACGCCGCCAGGCTCATGGCCATAGACGTCAACAAGGTCATATCGTTCACCTTCGGCATCGGCTCCCTGCTCGCCGGCCTCGGCGGCATCATGTGGACGATGCGCTACCCTCAGCTCAACCCGCTCATGGGCATCATGCCCGGGCTCAAGTGCTTCATAGCCGCCGTCATCGGCGGCATAGGCAACATACAGGGAGCCGTGCTCGGCGGCTTCCTCCTCGGGTTCATAGAGATCATGATAGTAGCCCTGCTACCCGAGCTGACCGGCTACCGCGACGCGTTCGCGTTCGTGCTCCTCATCCTGGTCCTCCTCGTCAAGCCCTCGGGGCTCCTCGGGAAGCGCCAGACGGTAAAGGTGTAGGCCGATGAAGAAGAAGAACGCAATCCTGAGCGTCGCGGCCCTGGCCGCGCTGGCGCTGGCCCTCGGGCTCGCCGACGCGGTACTCGGCCGCTTCGCGGTCCGCATACTCAACCTGTCTGCCATCTACGTCATCCTGGCGCTATCGCTCAACCTGCTCAACGGCTTCACGGGCCTCTTCTCCCTGGGGCACGCCGGCTTCATGGCCGTGGGAGCCTACGTCAGCGCCCTCCTGACGATGAGCCCCTCCCAGAAGGAGATGAACTTCTTCCTTGAGCCCATCGTACCCTTCCTGCGCGACCTTCAGCTCCCCTTCCCGGTCGCGCTCCTCTGCGCCGGCCTCTGCGCGGCGGTCGCGGCGGTGGCCATAGGCGTACCGGCCCTACGATTACGGGACGATTACCTGGCGATAGCCACGCTGGGCTTCGCGGAGATCATCCGCGTGCTCATCACCAACGCGCAGAGCCTGACCAACGGCGCCCAGGGGCTCAAGGGCATAACCAAGTACGCTACCACGCCGGTCGTCTGGTCGGTGGCGGCCCTTGCGACGCTCTTCACCTGGGCCCTTACGCGCTCGAGCTACGGGCGCACCATGAAGGCCGTCCGCGACGACGAGATAGCGGCCGAGGCCATGGGCGTGGACATACTCAGGGTCAAGTCGACGAGCTTCGTCATATCGAGCTTCATGGCGGGCGTGGGCGGGGCGCTCCTCGGGCACATGATCACCACGATCGACCCCAAGATGTTCACCCTCACGCTGACCTTCAACATCCTGCTCATCGTCGTACTCGGAGGCAATGGTTCTATAACTGGATCGGTGATTGGCGCCGTCCTGGTGACCGTGCTCATGGAGGCCCTGCGCTTCCTCGACATGCCGATGGACTTCCTCTTCATCAAGACGGAAGGCCTACCGGGCTTAAGGATGGTTATATTCTCGATACTGCTTATGGTAGTCGTGCTCTACAGGCAGCGAGGCCTCATGGGCACCAAGGAATTCTCCTGGGACGCGCTCGGCGCCGCCCTCAAGGGAGCCTTGGTACGCAAGGGCGATCGCAATGAAGAGAACGGAGGCCGGCGATGATCAGGACCGAGGGCCTTACCATGCGTTTCGGCGGCCTGACCGCCGTCTCCGACCTCAACCTGGAGATAGGCAAGAACGAGATCGTCGGGCTCATCGGCCCGAACGGCGCTGGCAAGACGACCGCCTTCAACGCCATCACCGGAGTCTACCGCCCGACCGAGGGGAGGGTATTCTTCAAGGGCCGCGACGTCACCGGGCTGAAGCCTAACCGGATCACCGCCCTGGGCGTGGCCAGGACCTTCCAGAACATACGGCTCTGGAAGGACATGAGCGTGCTCGAGAACGTGCTCGTGGCGCGCCACCTCAGGATGGGCGTCGGGGTGCTGGCCTCGACGCTGCACCTGCCCGGCTACCTGGCCAAGGAGCGCGAGTCCCGCCGCATGGCCATGGGACTCCTCGAGTCGGTCGGGCTCGCCGACCTGGCCGGCGAGCCCTCGACCTCGCTGCCCTACGGCAAGCAGCGCCGCCTGGAGATAGTCCGGGCCCTGGCCACGGAGCCCGCCCTCCTCCTCCTGGACGAGCCGGCCGCCGGCATGAACCCGCAGGAGTCGCTCGAGCTCATGGCCTTCATAGGCAGGATACGGGACGACTTCGACCTGACCATACTGCTCATCGAGCACCACATGCAGGTCGTCATGGGGGTCTGCTCGCGCATGTACGTCCTCGACTACGGCGTCACCATAGCCCACGGCACGCCCGAGGAGATTCGCAAGGACAAGAAGGTCATAGAGGCCTACCTGGGGGTGGATTGATGCTACGGATAGACGGCGTTTCGGTTCACTACGGCGGCATCCACGCGCTGCAGGCGGCCTCCTTCGAGGTACCCCAGGGCAAGATAGTCACGCTCATCGGCGCCAACGGCGCCGGCAAGAGCACCTCGCTCAAGGCGATCGTGGGGCTCGTCCGAGCCAGCTCGGGCTCCATCAGCCTCGACGGCCAGGACATAGGATCCCTGCAGACCAAGGACATAGTCAAGCGCGGCGTCGTGCTGGCTCCCGAGGGGAGGCGAATATTCCCAAACCTGACGGTGGAGGAGAACCTCGAGCTCGGCGCCTTCGCGCGCGACGACAAGCCAGGCGTGGCGGCTGACAAGCGCAAGATGTACGGACTCTTTCCCCGGCTCGAGGAGCGCCGCAGGCAGAAGGCCGGGACCCTCTCCGGCGGCGAGCAGCAGATGCTCGCGGTGGGCCGGGCCCTCATGTCCAGGCCTCGACTGCTCATGCTCGACGAGCCTTCCCTCGGGCTCGCTCCCTTGGTCGTCAAGATGATCTTCGAGATAATCAAGACTATCAACGCCGAGGGCGTGACGGTCCTCCTCGTCGAGCAGAACGCCAAGGCCGCCCTGGAGATAGCCGATTACGGCTACGTGCTCGAGACGGGCAGGATCACGCTGTCCGGACCCGGCTCGCGGCTCCTCGCCGATGACGGCGTACGCAAGGCGTACCTGGGAGAAGAATGAGCGCGATGAGCAGCATAGAGTAACTAAAGATGCGCGTGATCGTACTTTAATACGATTGCATCATGGGCCAAGGCCCTGAAAGGTGACTTTCAGGGCCTTTTTTATAAGTAAATAGTAAAAAACAACAAAAAAAAGCGTAATTTACGCTTTTCAATATTCAATAACCTGATTACTATATGATCATGAACAGAGAAGACACGCTCTTCGGCGACGACTGGCCCTATACCAAGGCCAAGTCGTCCCTCCTCAGGTCGGCGGCCGTGGTCATGCGCGAGCAGGGCCCCAGGGCGGCCACCCTCAAGAACATAGCCGGCAAGACCGGCGTCACCGAGCCGGCCATCTTCCGGCACTTCGACGGCGTCGACGGGCTCTTCGAGTCCCTCTTCGCCGTGGCCGAGCTCTACTACGGCCTCTTCGCCTCTTGCCTGGAAAAGGCAGGGGGCTCGGGCCTCGACAGGCTCGAGGCGGCCTTCTCGGGTATAGCCGACGCCCTCCACGACGACGCGGACTTCGCCTATGTCATCGCCTACCCCAATCCGGTCTTCAGGCAGTACGACAAGCTCAAGGATAAGGTGGGCGTCATCGAGGCCGCGCTCCGCTCCGCCGTAGGCGCCAGGATCGAGGAGGCCAAGGCCGCGGGCCAGCTGGCCCCCGCCGCCGCGACGGAAGCCGTGACCGAGGCGATCCTCGGCGCCTTCGGCCGCGTGCTGGCCGCCTGGGCCGACGACGTCAAGGCCGTCGATCCGCGCGAGGCCATGCCTAGGATACTCGGAGGCACCTGCGCCTTCGCGCGCAAGTCCGGCCTCAAGCCTAAGCCTGCCGCCAAGCCGGAGCTCAGGCTCGCCGCAGAGCGCGCTGCCAGCGCCGCCCCGGAGAGTCCCGCGCCTAAGAAGCCGTCGGCCAAGAAGCCCGCGACCGATAAGGCGCCCAAGGCCGGGAAGAAGGCTCCCGTAGCCGCAGCGAAGCCCGCTGCCAAGGCCAAAGCCACGGCCCAAGCCGACAAGCCGGAAGCCAAGGCGCCTAAGGTCGAGGCCAAGGCCCCCAAGGCGGCTCCCAAGGCGGCAGCCAAGGCTTCCGCCAAGGCGCCCAAGGCTCCCGCGGCCAAGAAAGAGGCTGCGAAGCCGGTTGCCGAGCCCAAGAAGACGAAGAAGAAGTAATCGCGCCTCGCGGCGGACGCAGGACGCCGAGCGCGGCGCCCCGGGACGGAAACCCGGAACCCCGCGCTTGACGGCCCGGCGAGCCGCCGCTATCGTGGAACGATGAGAATACTCCTGACAGGCGGCGTCAAGTCGGGCAAGTCGCGACGCGCCCTAGAGCTATCGGAGCGCTACGGTCCGGGCAAGCGCTTCCTGGCGACGGCCGAGGCCTTCGACGAGGAGATGCGCGATCGCATCGCCAGGCACCGGGCCGAACGCGCCGATCTGGGCTTCGTCACCGTGGAGGAACGATACGCCATAGACGAGGCGGTGGCCGAGCGCACAGTCCTCGACTGCATACCCATGTGGCTCAGCAACCTCTTCTTCGCGGAGCGCGAGGCCGAGTGGCCGGCGATACTCGACCGCCTGATAGCCCGCCTACCGCGCGACATTATCATAGTGACCAACGAGATAGGCATGGGAGTCATACCGGCCGACCCCCTGTCGAGACGCTACGGCGTGGCCCTGGGAACGATCAACGCCCGGCTCGCCGCGGCGGTCGACTCCGTCGAGCTGCTCGTAGCGGGTATACCGCTCAAGGTTAAGTGATGGGCGCCCGGCTATCGGTCCCGTCCTACGTCATGCCCGGAACGTACCTTGAGAACCTACGATTCCTGGAGGAGCGAACCGACTGCCGCGCGGTGGAACTCCTCTTCTTCATGTATGACGGCGACACCTCGGCCCTCCTAGCGGCCGAACGCGCCGGCCTCGAGGATTACTCGAGGCGCTTCGCCTTTACCGTGCATATGCCCGACGAGATAGCGCCGGCCCACGAGGAGATACTCGAGGCAACGGCCGGCTACGCCCGGGCCTACGTTATCCATCCGCCTCGCCGGGCCGAGGCGCTGCCGGCCTTCGTCGACCTGTTCGACGCCTGGCGCGAGCGCTACGGGACCGATCGCATGATCCTCGAGAATACCCGCCTCGAGCCCTTCGAGGCCCTCGATGTATCGCCACCCGTCCAACCGTCCG
>CAZNNA010000014.1:0-21847 GCA_964573825.1 uncultured Treponemataceae bacterium | reverse complement strand
CCCTGCCCGGGCCCATCGATCTTGCGCTCCTGGCCGCCATAGTCTATTCGCTGGGCTTATCGGTGCTCGACATAAACATCTACCTTTTCGGCGACGAGGCCCATCATGGCGCGAGGAGGCGGCTAGCCCTGGCCGGGTTGGCCTGGTCGCTCCTTATCTGGCTCCTGCCGTTCCTGGACCTCGCCCTGGGCCTTACGCCCGTCACCGTCAACGTGGAGGACGGCCGGCCCCTGGCGCCCTTCCAATCGGTAGCCTACCTGGCCGTATACTTCTGGCCGCTCGCCATGGCCGTCGTCTCCCTGCGCATTGCGCGCTACCGGCTCTCGGACCTGCCCACGGACTCCCGCAGCGTACGCTCCCTCGGCCGCGTCCTCGCCGGCACAGTGGCGATCCTGGCCTCCATAGGACTCGGCATACTGCTCGGCAACCGGCCGCTCTACCGAGCGGGCCACGTCCTCCTGGAGCTCGGGCTCATCGGCTGGTACCTCTACGTACGGGCTCGGCCGGACGTCTTCTCCAAGGCGCGCGCCGATATCGGGGCTTCCCACCGTAAGCGCCTGGAGCTGGGGCCCGAGGAGGCCTCGGCCATCGGCGCTAGCCTGGCGACCCTGGCGGCGAGCGGCGAATTCCTATCCGACCCCGAGCTCGACCTGCCGCGGCTGGCCAAGGCCGCGGGCCTACCGTCCTACCGCCTGAGCGCCTACTTCAACGCCCATCGAGGGGAGAGCTTCTCCGCCTGGCTCAACGCCGCCCGCATCGACCGGGCCTGCATCCTCCTCCGGGAACGCCCCGAGCTCGGGATACTGGATATCGCCTTCGAGGTCGGCTACGGCTCCAAGGGCACCTTCAATAGCCAGTTCCAGCGCCGCGTCGGCATGACGCCGAGCGAGTATAGGCATCCCGCTTCAACGAAGAGTACCGATTCGACAAAATAGGACGACGTACGCCCGCGCGCTCGATATCGATATCCATGGGGATGGGCTATCCGTCCCCTGGAGGTTCCCTTGGCGTATCCGTCATCCCCCGCCCGAAGCCGCTCTGTCGGCGCGGTCCTTATCGTAGCCCTGTTCCTCTCGACGACCCTCGCGGCCTGCCGCTCCCCGCTGGCCCTCAGCGTGAAGCGCGTCGATTGCTCGATGACGTTCGTCATGGGCGGGGGCTCCGCGCCTCCGGTAGGCGATAGCGGCTCCCGAGCCAGGCTCCTGCTGCCCAGCGCCTCGCGGCTGACCGTAACGCTAACGCCCGACGGAGGGCCCGCGACAGAGCCCGTCTCGTCCGTCGTCGATATCGCGGCGGGCGCCAAGAGCGTCGACGTAGCCTTCCTCGATATCCCGCTCGGCTCGTACGCCGTCGTGGCCGAGGCTAGCGACGCGACGGGAACCGTCCTCTTCCGTCAGGAATCGTCCGTGGAGCTCGGACCGGAAAACGAAACCATCGATCTCTGCCTCGTTCCCGCGGCCGCTGGGGGCAGCCCCTTCGCCCATCTCGAGTCGGCGCGATCCATCCTGCAGTCGTTCTCGGCCTACGAGGCCAGGACCTGGACCGTTCCCCGGGCCGCGTTCGCGGACGGCGCCCTGAGCCTCGTGGCCGAGCGCACGGCGGGTCTCCTCCTCTTCGTACAGAACGCCCGCGGCGCTCTCCTCAATAGCGATTCCTCGGAACGGGCCGTGGACTGCCCTGACCTGACCGGCGAAGCGCTTATCTATGTCACGCTCTATAACAAGAGCGCCGCCGCCGGGACCGCCGCCCTATCCTTGAACGTGCCCCGCACGCCCGCGGCCAGGTGGACCTTCGAGGTCGCCTCGACTACCGACTTCCCCGAGTCCATAGGGGGGATAGTAGCGACGGGATACGGCACGTCCCGGATCGTGGAGTGGTATAACTACCGTAGCGCGGGCGCTCTCGTCTTAGCCTCGTCGCAGTCGTCGTACCTCGGCCTGTCATCGTCTGCCCACGCCGACGCCCCGCCGCCATGGACCGTATGCGCCTGGCTCATGACGACCTCCCTGGGCCAGACCCAAGCCCTGCTGACCGGCTCGGATGGCCAGACTCTTCTCGCCTCGGATCTCAACCAGAAAGTCAGCGTAACCATCGGAGGCAACGCCTACGCTTTCTCATCGAGCATTGATAACTACGAGTGGACGCACGTCGCGGTAGTCAACTCGGGCCACGATATCAAGCTGTACGTAAACGGCGTACCGGACGGCGTCGCCATTACCGATCCCGCGGCCGTGGCCATGAAGCTACCCTTGAGCGTCATAGGCAACGACGCGAGCTCCCATTTCTTCGAGGGCCGCGTCGACGACCTCCGGGCCTACCGCGTGGCGCTGTCCGCGGGCGAGGTGGCCTCGCTCCTGGCCTCGTATCCAAAGGAACTTAGCCTAAGCCCCGTTTCGCGCGGCAGCGTTAGCGCGAGCCCCGACTTGAGCTACTACGAGCCGGGTACCGTCGTCACCCTGACCGCCGTCCCCGAGGACGCAACTTGGAAGTTCGACGGCTGGTCGGGCGACGCGACGGGCGCGGCGACGAGTACCGTCATCGTCATGGACGCCGACAAGACCGTCGGGGCTACGTTCTCGACCGCGGTGCCCCGCTACGGCGTGACGTACGACTACAACGGGGGTACCTTCGTGGGCGGCGACGGCATAGGTACGGGGGCTCCGACCGCTGAGTCGTCGCTCGTGTCTGGTACGTCGGTGATCGTCAATTCCGCGGGTTATAGGATCACGCACCCAACTAATCCAGCGCTTTATTTCACGGGTTGGAATACCCAGGCGGACGGAAACGGCCAAACGTATTGGCCCGGCGATACCCTGACCGTAGGCTCCTCGGATGTCACGCTCTACGCGAAATGGGAGCTTGACGACGCCCCCGACGCGAGCGGCCGAGCGTCCGCCAGTCCAATAATGGCCTCGTCCCTAGTACGCGGGTATTGCCAGTATAACGGAGATATCGACTACTATAAGTTCGTGCCGACCCAGAGCGGTACGGTGACGTTGACCTTGAACGGCGTTCTACCCGGGTTATTTAGTGCCAGTATTTGTGAAGAAGACCTGAGTGGATATTATGGCACAGGTTGGAACAACTACGTATATTCCACGGCGACTAAAAGCGTCATCGCGGGTACGACGTACTACGTGTACGTGAGCCACCAAGCCCAAGCCAACCATAACGGAGCTGCGCGAGTCGGCGTCTATACTGTTCTCTTGAATTTTTAGTAGCTCAGGTATCGGATCGATACGCCCGGGCCTTACTGCCCGGGCTTTCATGAGCCGCCACTATCGCGGCTTGCCGTCCCTTTTTGCATCTTCCCGCCGTAAAGACTACCCTATAGGCGTCTTCGCACAATCGCTACGTTTCTCAGGGGGTGGCTATGCGTCCATTATCAAGTAGTAAGGTAAGCGCGTTGCTAAGCTTTACCGTAGTTCTCCTGGCCGCGTGCGCGTCCGTCCCGAGAGGGCTCGAGCCCCTGGCTACCGTACCCGAGGTCGACGTGGACCGCTACCTCGGGCGCTGGTACGAGATAGCCCGCTACCAGCATTCCTTCGAGAAGGCCATCGCGGGCGCCACCGCCGAGTACTCGCTCAACGACGACGGCACCATAGCCGTGCTTAACTCAGGGTTCAGGAAGACGCTCGACGGGCCGTACACGGCCGTCAAGGCCGTCGCCCGCGTCCCCGACGCTAGCGAGCCCGGGCGGCTCAAGGTCAAATTCTTCGGCCTCTTCGAGGGCGACTACCTTATCTTCGGCCTGGACGCCGAGGGTTACTCCTGGGCCCTCGTGGGCAACGACTCGCGCCGTTTCCTCTGGTTCCTGGCCCGCGAGCCCGAGGTCGACGAGGCCCTCTTCGAGCGGATGCGAGGCCTGGCCGAGGCCCAGGGTTACGACCTTACCGAGCTGTACCGCGTGCCGCAGAAGGCGAGGGAGTAGGGAAAAAAGAGGAGGCGACGTCCGAATTCAACGAATCAGGACGCCTGGATTCGTTTCCTGCTATATAAGGTACGGGCATAATCCCTGAAACGTCGGAGAGATCCATGCCCGCCACCGGAAACCGCCCCGTACGCCGCCTCATCGATAATCGTATCCGATCGGCGCTATGCATACTCGCCCTAGGCTTGACCCCGGTCGGCCTAGCGGGCTGCCGGTCGCCGCTCGGCGGCCAGGCGGCGCTCACGGCCGACCTCTCCCTATCGTTCATAGTCTCCGGCGCCGAGCGGCTCGCCCGAGACGCGGCGGCGCAGCGCATTCAAGGCGGCGTTCCGGGCGCCTCTTCCCGGCTCCTCCTGCCGACTGCCACCGACCTCAGCGTAACCCTGACTCCGGAGTCTGGTGGCGACGCCATAGCGACTGATCCCGTATCCATAGTCGCAGGAGCGGCTACCGTGCCGGTATCCGTGAGCGCCGTACCCTACGGCCGCTATACCGTCAAGGCCGAGGCCAGGGACGCCTCCGGCGTCGCGCGCTTCACCCAGGCCGCATTGTTAACCGTGGGCGACCCCGAGCTGAGCGTTACCCTCAACCTCGTGCCGACCGATCAGTCCGGCGCCGCCCTCGCGGCGACCACGCTGCATGATATCGATATAGCGGAGCTGCCCGCGGGCGAGGCCAGGACCTGGCTCGTCGCGCCCGGCTCCAGGCTGCTCGCCGCTCGCTCCGTCTTCCTGTCAGGGCTCGGGAGCGATGCCCGCGTCTACCTCCAGGCGGCTGACGGTACCTTTGTCTCCGGTGCCCAAGGTACGGGCGCTCGATTGTCTACCGTCAACCTACCCGCCGAGAAGCCGGCCTACCTGACCGTCTACAATGGCGGAGGCGCAGTTCAGCCAGCTTCCCGCGCCTTCCCCGGGCCGGCGATGGTCGACGTGCCCGCCGGCGCTTTCCAACGAGACGCCACGGCGACAAACGTATCCCACGTCAGCGCCTTCTCCATGGCAGCCCTCGAGGTCACGCGGGAGCTATACCTGGCGGTGATGGGGACGGATCCGAGCGATGTTGGCGTTTCGACAGGATCCGCTCATCCGGTACATCGAATTAGCTGGTACCAAGCATTGGCCTTCTGTAATAAGCTGAGTCTACTCGAGAACCTCAAGCCTGTTTATGGCGTACTCGTAAGCGGTAGTCCCATCGATTGGTCCAGCCTTGATCCCGGAACGATTCCGACGACTAGCCATACGGATTGGAACGCAGCGACGCTGGACGCCGGCGCCGATGGCTATAGGCTACCGAGGGCAATGGAATGGCTCTGGGCGGCGATGGGAGCGACGAGCGGATCCGGGTATTCCGGCGGTGTCAATACGATAGGCTATAGCCGCTCATTCGCCGGTAGCGACGGGACCAATAGCGAGGCGCTCTTCTCCTGGCGCGATACTGGCAATATAATAACCAGTAAAGCGGGTTCATACAGCTCGAACGAGCTTGGCCTTTACGATATGAGCGGCAACGTACGAGAGCTCGTGTGGGACTGGTTCGAATCGACTGTACCCCCCGGAAGCCTTCACGATTATTCGGGACCTTCGACAAATCCGAATGGTAGTAATATTTTTCGCACATGGGTAGGAACCTGTTACAACTCAGGCCCGTGGGATTTAAATATGAGAAGCACCTACAATGCCTTCGACCAACATGCTCAAGCAGGTTTACGAGTGGCTCGAGGTTCCCTTCCTACCTATACCGTCACCTACCATGCCAACGGCGCGACGAGCGGGACGGCGCCGGCTAGCGCGACGGTTAGATCGGGACAAGCGTATGCGGTTGAGGGGAATACGGGTAACCTGGCGAGGCCCGGCTTCATGTTCGCCGGCTGGAGCGCTACCGCGGACGGCTCGGGGACGCCCTATACCGAGGGGGCTCGCTGTATCCTCGGAGATTCCAGCATCATGCTCTACGCTCGCTGGGCTAGCTTCGTCGAGAACGGGGAAACCCTGACCGTGGGGAGCGATAACCTGAACGGCCAGAACGGTTGGGTGGCAGATACCACGGGCGGCTTCAGCGCGCAAGTGGTTAACGGGCATGGCGTCAATGCCACGAACGTACTAGGCTCCTCGGCCACGTATCGGCTGTCGAGCCATGCCCTCGGCGGAACGATCGACATGACCGATCCAAAGAAGGCGTACCGATTGTCGTACGATAGCGTCAAGCCGACCTGGGGTACGCATTTCGGTATCGCCGCGGACATGGATCATGACGGAGTAATAGCCGCCGGCGAGGAAGTTTGGAACTTCCGCGTCGATAACAGCGGTAATCCCGCCAACTTAGCCTACCTCGTTCGTCCCTCCGGTCAGATATCCGCTAGCATCGCGTCGGTTCCCGGCCTCGATTACGATACCTGGTTCCAGACGGAGCTGTATTTTTCTCAGGGCCTGGTTACGATACGCGTCAAGCCGTGGTCGACGGGCGTTTGGACCACGGTATGGGCCGACGTGAGCCTGGAGACCACGGCGAACGGCGATAGGACCAATCCGTCCACTTGGTCGCACCTCTATTTCAGCATGGCGGCTATCGACGGTTATCTGGATAACATTGCCTTCGAGACCATTACCTTACCGTGATTATTGACTGGCCGTCGATGACTTCGGCCGCGTAATCTTAACCGGCGTCCGAATTCAACGAATCAGGACGCCTGGATTCGTTTCCTGCTATATAAGGTACGGGCATAATCCCTGAAACGTCGGAGAGATCCATGCCCGCCACCGGAAACCGCCCCGTACGCCGCCTCATCGATAATCGTATCCGATCGGCGCTATGCATACTCGCCCTAGGCTTGACCCCGGTCGGCCTAGCGGGCTGCCGGTCGCCGCTCGGCGGCCAGGCGGCGCTCACGGCCGACCTCTCCCTATCGTTCATAGTCTCCGGCGCCGAGCGGCTCGCCCGAGACGCGGCGGCGCAGCGCATTCAAGGCGGCGTTCCGGGCGCCTCTTCCCGGCTCCTCCTGCCGACTGCCACCGACCTCAGCGTAACCCTGACTCCGGAGTCTGGTGGCGACGCCATAGCGACTGATCCCGTATCCATAGTCGCAGGAGCGGCTACCGTGCCGGTATCCGTGAGCGCCGTACCCTACGGCCGCTATACCGTCAAGGCCGAGGCCAGGGACGCCTCCGGCGTCGCGCGCTTCACCCAGGCCGCATTGTTAACCGTGGGCGACCCCGAGCTGAGCGTTACCCTCAACCTCGTGCCGACCGATCAGTCCGGCGCCGCCCTCGCGGCGACCACGCTGCATGATATCGATATAGCGGAGCTGCCCGCGGGCGAGGCTAGGACCTGGCTCGTCGCGCCCGGCTCCGGACTCCTCGCCGCTCGCTCCATCTTCCTAGCGGGCCTCGAGGGCGAGTCCCGCGCCTTCCTGCAGACCGCCGACGGCACCCTGGTCTCCGACCCCCTAGGAACGGGGAATCGCCTATCGACGGCCGGGCTACCCGCCGGGGAGCCCGCCTACCTGACCGTCTACAACGGAGGCGCAGCGGCGCTACCGGCCGTCCAGGCCGTCGCCGGCCCGGTCCTGGTTCCCGTCTCCGCGGGCGCCTTCCAGCGCGACGCCACGCCCGCTAATACCACCTACGTCAGCGAGTTCCGGATCGATAGGTACGAAGCGTCCCGGGCCCAGTTCAAGGCCGTCATGGGACTGGATCCCGTCACGGCCAACTCCAGCGGCATGCGCGATCCCGTGCATTGCGTGAACTGGTACCATGCCATCGCCTACTGCAATAAGCTGAGCGTCGCCGAGGGCCTGACGCCGGTCTACGGCGTCGCCGGCGTGAGCGACTGGGCAGGCCTAGCCTTCGCGAGCATCCCGAACGGGAGCGCCGCCGCCGCATGGGACGCGGCGACCGCGGATTGGGGGGCCGACGGCTACCGCCTGCCTACCGAGATGGAATGGCGCTGGGCCGCGATGGGGGGGATGAGCGATGCGAGGGACGGCGACCTGAGCGGCGCTATCAATACCGGCGGCTATACCAAGGGCTACGCGGGCAGCGTCGAGGAAGCCGGCGCCCAGGCGAATATAGGCGCCTACGCCTGGCTAGGCGGGTCCAGCACCCAAGCCGTCGGAACGAAGCTACCGAATGAACTAGGCATCTACGATATGATCGGCAACGTGTGGGAGTGGTGCTGGGATTGGTACGGCGCCTATCCTGATAACCACCTCGTCAATCATACCGGCGCGGCCCCCGCTACGCAACGGACGTTCCTCGGGGGCTGTTTTGCGGATAATGTCCCAGAAATTCCCAAGGTAGCGAACCGCTCTCATACGAATCGCGATCCGTGGTCCGGCCCAGGGGGCGTCGGGCTACGCGTGGCGCGGGGAGCCCAGCCGACCTATACCGTCACCTACCACGCCAACGGCGCGACGAGCGGGACGGTGCCGAATTCGATCACTGTCCGAGCGGGTCAGAGCATTCTAGTTGCTTCGAATGCCGGAACCTTGGTTGGCCTTCCCATCAAGGACGGCATTTCTCAACGATTTACTGGATGGGCGGCTTCCGCCGATGGTTCTGGAGCAGCATACGCTCCCGGGGATCTATATCATGTTAATGATAATATAACGCTTTATGCCCAGTATACCACGACTACGAGCCTGCTAGGAAAGATCGGTCCCGGCGGCGGATACGTTTTTAAGGACAACGAATCCGTGCTGAATGGCTGGCAGTACCTTGAAGCGGCTCCCGTCGACCAAGCCGTAGCGATGGATAATGTGCCATGGGGTAAGAACGACGGTTCGGCTAGCGTCTTCGCGGCAAGGAACACGGCTATTGGAACCGGCGCCGCCAACACCGCGGCGATTATTAAGATAAACAGCGATTTGCCGATGTATGCTGCGCTCGCCTGTACTCAATATGCAGGAGGCGGAAAAAGCGATTGGTTCCTTCCCAGTCTAGACGATCTAGGCGAGATGAGGGCTGTTCTATATTTACAAGGTATTGGTGGACTAAGCAGCTCCACGTACTGGTCCTCCTCCGAGGATAACTTTTCAACGGCGTACGCATACGATTTTGCGAGCGGCGCTTCCTCTCGACCCGACAAGGCTACCACGAGCTTTTCGACGCGGGCGGCGAGATCATTCATAGCGGATCATCCGACCAAGGCGGTTTACTCGACGCCCGGCCTGTATCGGCTTACCATACCGGCATCCGCGAAGACTATCACGGTGAAGGCTTGGGGCGCCGGCGGCGGCGGTGCAAACAGTTATCTGGATAACTATAACACAGCCGGCGGCGATGGCGGCTTTGCCTACTCGACGTACGACGTAACTGGTTCTGTAGAACTAGCGATATCCGTTGGCAAGGCCGGCGGCATGACCGGTGCCTTGACTGAGGGCATACCCGCACCCGGAGGAAGGGCTACCGGTTCGGCCGGCAAGGGCGGAGATGGTTCGGTCGTTGCCGTCGACCTCGGCGGATCGTATTCGCTCATCGCCTGCGCTGGCGGCGGTGGCGGCGCGGGTTCGGGACCGTACGGATTGGGCCACGGTGGGCGGAACGGCCAGTACGCGGGAGGGCTTTCCAACCTGGTAGGAACCCAGTGCGGCGGCGCTGGACCGACTGGATATAACGGCGGCGTGAACGACTGGGGCAGGAACGGTACCGCATGGGTTCCGGGGGCGACGACCTTCTCGGCCTTCGGCGGCGCCGGGGGTACCTCCGATGGATCGTTCGGAGGTTCGGGCGGCGGAGGATACGGAGGCGGCTCGGGAGGCGGCAATGGAACGACCAAGTACGCTGCGGGCGGCGGCGGCAGCTTCGCGTCCGGGGTCGGTAACTACTTTACCGAAGGTTTAAACTCGGGTGGACACGACTCGACCCTGGATACGGATTACGTGGCGGGAGTTGGCGTCGGAGGGCCTGCTACGGGTAACCAGCTCGGAGGAAATGGTCGTGTGGTAGTAATTATTACTTACTGATACTTTTATCACGTCTCGCTATCGCGTGGCCAGGGCTTCTCTATGGTCATGGCTACGCGCGTGCAGGTGCAGGTAGTCGCCCTCTATCCGGTAGAACAGGCGACGATCCTGGTCGACGCGGCGCGACCGCCAGCACGCAAGCTGCGAAGCGCAGGGCCTCGGGCTTGCCGAGCGCCTAGTCGGGCCCGAAGTACTTCTCGCTGCGGTAGCGCAGCCAGACGCGCAGGGCCTGCGGGACGCGGGCCTTCTGCTCGTCGCTCAAGGCGTAGTAGAGGGCCAGGGCGCGCTCGCGCTCGCGGCGGCAGCCGCGGTTGTCGTGGGCGTCCCAGCGCGAGCGGGCGAGGCGTATGAGGCGATTGACCTCCTTGACCAGGGCCTCCCCGGTCAGGGGCTCTGCGCGGCGCGGCTTGGCGGGCATATCGGCGACGGTAGCCCCCAGCCTCGAGTACTGTCAAGGATGATGAAAGGTTCGGCATTGAAAACGAACCATGCACGTGGTATATTTGAACCAAGGGGATGACCATGGCATCGTTTACCGTTCATGACGTAGACCGGGGCCTGGACGAGCGCCTTGCCTTGGAAGCCAGGCGTAGGAAGACGAGCAAGAATCGCCTCGTCAAGGATCTCCTGTCGCGTAGCCTAGGGCTTTCGACCGAAGGGGCCTATGCCGACGACTACCGGGAATTCGTCGGGCTCTGGTGCGCGGAAGAGAGCCGAGCCTTCCGGCTAGCCTTAGCCGATAACGAGCGCGTCGACGCGGGCGATTGGTCCAGCTGATGCGAGTGTGCCTGGATACCAATGCCTACGCGGCCTTGCTCGGAGGCGACCAAGGAATAGCGGCAGAGCTCGCGCGAGCCGAGGTCGTCATACTGTCGCCCGTAGTCATCGGCGAGCTACTGGATGGCTTCGCCGGCGGTACCAGGGAGTCCGAGAACCGGGAGATACTGGAGCGCTTCAGGGCCAAGCCGCGTACGGTATCCGTGCCGATTACGGCCGAGACGGCCGAGTGGTTCGCGAGCGTCAAGCGACAGCTACGGCGCAAGGGACGGCCGATCCCAATTAACGACGTATGGATAGCCGCCAGCGCCATGGAGCACGGGGCTAGGCTCCTGTCATTAGATAGGCATTTCGACGATATCGACGGGCTCCTGAGATAACGCCCCCGCCCTTGCCGCTCTCCCGGCACCGGCGTACAATGCGCCATCATGCGAGCCATACTAGAACGCGTCCACGCCGCCGCCCTGCCTGCCTGCGCCAAGGGGCGAGTGGCCACCTACATACCGGCCCTGGCCAAGGCCGACCCCGAGGCCTTGGGCCTGGCCGTCGTCGACGCCGAGGGGCGCGTACACGAGGCCGGCGATAGCCGCGCGCGCTTTACCATCCAGAGCATCTCCAAGGTCCTGGCCCTGGCCTACGTGGTGACGGAGCGCGGCGAGGACGCCGTCTTCTCTCGCGTAGGCAAGGAACCGACGGGCGACCCCTTCAACTCCATCATACGCCTGGAGACGAGCGCCGGCCGCAAGCCCTTCAACCCTCTCATTAACGCGGGAGCCATAGTCGTCTCCGGCCTCATGCCCGGAGGCGCGCCCGAGGAGAAGGGCGCGCTCTTCCGCGCCTTCGTGGGGCGCCTCGTCGGGCGCGACGACGGACGCGACGACGTGGCCCGCGACGAGGAGGTCTACCTCTCCGAGAAGGCCACCGCCGCGCGTAACCGTTCGATAGCCTGGTTCCTGAAGGAGCTCGGCATACTGCCGGGCGAGGTCGAGGACACGCTGGACGTATACTTCCGCCAGTGCGCCGTATCGGTGGACGCCGTCGACCTGGCCCGCGTCGGCGCCATCCTGGCCCTGGACGGCCTGGACCCCGTACGCGGCGAGCGCCTCCTGGCAGTCCGCACGGCCCGCGTCTGCAAGAGCCTCATGGTCACCTGCGGCATGTACGACGGCTCGGGCGAGTTCGCCGTGGACGTGGGGGTGCCGGCCAAGAGCGGGGTGGGGGGCGGCATCATGGCGGCCGTCCGCGACCGCCTGGGCCTGGGCGTCTACGGCCCCGCCCTGGACGAGCGCGGCAACTCAGCGGGCGGCCTCGAGGCCCTGCGCCGCCTATCGGACGAGCTCGACCTTCGGGTACTCTAGCCATGGCAATCAACCATGCTACCGGTAGCGTCCGAGCGTTCTCCTTTAGCCCGACGGGTACGACCCGGCGCGTCGTTACGCGCGTCGCCGAGGCCGTCGCCCGCGCCTCGGGCCTCTCGCTCGGGGATCCTATCGACTGCACGCCCGCGGCGGCTCGCGCCAGGGGGGCCGACGGACTCCTCGACGGCCACGGGCTCGGCGACCTCGTCGTCGCGGGCCTTCCCGTATACGCTGGGCGCTTGCCTAACGTACTCCTGCCGTTCCTGCGCACGCTCAAGGGTAACGGCGCCGCGGCGGTGGCCGTGGCCTCTTACGGCAACCGCCACTACGACGACGCCCTCGTCGAGCTAGCGGACCTCCTGGGCGCGGCCGGTTTCCGCGTCATAGCGGCGGGCGCCTTTCCCTGCGAGCACGCCTTCTCCCGCGTCCTGGCAGCCGGCCGCCCCGACGAGGCCGACCTAGCGGCCGCCGAGCGCCTGGGAACCCTGGCCGCCCAGCGCCTCGCCTGCGAGTCAGGGTTCGCGGCGAGCGCTATAATGGTACCCGGGGAACGCCCCTATCGTCAGTATTACCGGCCCAAGGATTCCGAGGGGCGGCCCGTCGACTTTAGGCCTATACTGCCGGTCACGAGCGAGGCCTGCGTGCGCTGCGGACTCTGCGCGGCAAGCTGCCCCGTAGGGTCGATAGACCCGAACGACCCCGCCGGGCTCACGGGCATCTGCATCAAGTGCTGCGCCTGCGTCAAGGCCTGCCCGGTCGGCGCCAAGTCTTTCATCGACGAGGCCTTCGTTCGCCACGCGAGCGAGCTAGAGCGCGACTATGCCGCCCGTAGGGAAGCGGAGCTGTTCTAGCGCGGTATCGACATTAGCTGTGCGTCGGCGGCTCCTTGTGGTAGCGATTGTGCCGCCACGGAGACTTGACATTATAGACCTATTTTTAGTTTGATGACAAAATCCTTTGATTATGTAATGTCGGCTGGAGCAAGCATGAAAAATGTCGAAGATGGTTTTCCGGCGATCGATGTCCGAACCGTCGCCGTCCCCCCCGCCTCGGTCTTCATAAGCGCCCTGGGGGCGCATATCGGCTGCATCTTCACGAGCGCCGCCGAACTGGCCTATACGCATATGCTACCCGCGGGTACGCTATCGCGCGTCGCGACGAGCGTCTCCCTCTGGTGCTGCCTCGCCTTCGGCGTCGCTGCGTCGATCCTTGAGTATCGAATTTTCGTATCGAGGATACGGAACGCCTATGTCGACGAGGCGAGCGCTATCAAGGCCATACGCCTCTATCCCCTCGTCATTCAAGTCGTGCCTATAACGCTCGGAATCCTGACCCCTGTATCGATAGCCCTGGAGCTAGGCCTCTGGTCCACCCCGGGCATCGCCCTGAGCCTCTGCCTCGTGCATGTCGGACAGGTCTTCCTCGTGTCGCTCTTCTGCGCCGTGTTCTTCATAGCCAGGGTCGAGGGCTGGGCTTCATTCCTGCCGTTCGAGGCGAGCCATGTGAGCATGAGCATGCTCGTGCGCAACATACTCGTCGCCTTCTTCTCGTTTAGCGGTACCATCCTTATAACCATGGGGCCGCTCCTGGCCATGTCCGAGACCTCGACCATAGCCCAGGGCCTGTCGGCCGTGGCGCCCTTCGTGGTCATTGCCATAACGCTCGGCATCGTAGACGTGGGCATGATGGCCTCGCACCAGAGCGGGGCCATCCGCGTCATACGCGAGCGCATCTCGGCTATCAAGGATAAGGACTATACCGGAGCGCCCCTGAGCGTCGCCTATCGCAACGAGCTCGGGCTCACCGTGAAGGACCTCAACGATTACGGCGCCGCCGCGAGGGCGCTGCTCTCGACCATCAAGGAAAAGTCATCGGATACGGCTACCGTCGCTAGGCGCCTTCTTGCCGAGATGGAGGGAGTGATGGGGAGCGCCGCCTCCATCGACGCCGGCATCGCGGGCGTAAAGGTTCAGGTCGGCGAGCAAGATAGCAGGCTCGGAGCGGCTCGCTCCGTCATGGAACGCATACGCGAGGGAACCGCCGGCTTAGACGCAAGCATAACCGAGCAAGCCAGCTCGGTGGCACAGTCGTCGTCGGCCATAGAGGAGATGGTAGCGAGCATACGCTCCGTCGCCGGAATATTGGAACGAAACTTCGAGGCCATAGACGGGCTCCACGGCGAGTCTGAACGGGCGCGTTCCGTGGTGAGCGACGTGGCAAGGGACGCCGTGGGCATGAGCCAGGCCTCCGATAGCCTCCTCGAGGCGAGCGGGGTTATCCAGAACATAGCCACGCAGACCAACCTCCTGGCCATGAACGCGGCTATAGAGGCCGCCCACGCCGGAGCCGCCGGCAGGGGCTTCTCGGTGGTGGCCTCGGAAATACGCAAGCTGGCCGAGGACGCGGGCGGGCAGGGCCAGCGTCTCTCGGCTGAACTCAAGGCGCTCAAGGAGCGCATAGACCGCGTGGCCCAGAGCGCCACCGCCTCCGAGCATAGCCTCGGCTCGGTCGCCTCCATGGCGCAGGCCGTCAAGGATCAGGAACGCCTCATCTACGACGCCATGCGGGAACAGAGCTCCGGTAGCGAGCAGGTCCTCGTCGCAATCAAGAGCATAAACGAGATAACCGAGCGCGTACGCCAAGGCTCCCTGGACATGACCGACGGTAGCCGCGAGGCCAAGGCCGCCATGGAGGCCCTGGGCGAATCGTCCGCCCGCATATCGTCGGCCATGGAGGACATGGGCAAGGGCACCGCGACCGTCAGATCCGCCGCCGAGGGAGCCCTGGCCCTGACCCGCGAGCACCAGGCCGCCTTCTCAGCCCTGGATGGAGAGCTAGGAAGGATAAGGACGGGGGAGAAGAGGGAATCTAGAATCCAGAATGTCGGAGGCGGGGCAACTAGTACGCTACCGGTGTAGAGCCACAGAAGTCTCTGCGCCGTTATGCCGCACTCGTCATCGTCGATCGCCGTCAGATTCTGGCTACTGGCTACTGGCTACTGGCTACTGGCTACTGGCTACTGGCTACTGGCTACTGACTACTGGCTACTGACTACTGGATTCTTCTTCCTCTTCCCCCTAAAGTCTTAGAAAACGTAAAAATATTCGTAAAACCTACAACCATAGGCCGATGCGCGGCGCACGCGATACCGACATCCTCCCCGTATCATATCATCGGGGAGATACCGTATGAAGAAACGATCTCTTGTCAGGCTGGCAACTATCCTTGCGGCGGTTCTCGCTCTCCTCGCGACGGCCTGCCCGGATCCTAACTCGCCCGTCGCCCCGGACCATACCGTTACCTTCGCGTCCAACGGCGGTAGCGACGTGGCCGCCGTCATCGTCAAGGACGGCTCCGTGGTAGCCGAGCCGACGGCCCGTTACAGTGGAACTCGCGGGTGGGAGCTTTCAACTTAGCGCTACCGTGAGTCCTTCTGGTGCTACGGATGCGACTGTCCTATGGGAAACCAGCGATCCGACTATCGCGTCCGTATCGAGTACGGGCCTGATTACTGGCAAGAAGCCTGGGACTGCGACTGTTTCCGCTAAGGCCAGGGACGGCAGCGGCGAAGAGGCCAGCCGTACGGTTACCGTGGCCCTACTGCAGGGCGGCCTAGTCGAGGTAGAGAACGATGGTTCGGGATATATATATCCAAGTATCTGGATTAATGGCAGCCGCACTACCTATACCATGGATAGCGGACACGGCTATGCGTATAAAACCTTCCTGACGGCGAGCGGATCCTTGGTCGTGCCTGCAGTGGTGCAGGATGTGGGACCGCCACTGCCTTTTATCTGGAAAGACGGGGTAAGGACTGCCCTTTCCATGCCTGAGAGCGCTGAGCTTGGCTATGCCTTCGGCGGTAGCAGTAATGGGGAAGATTTCGCAATCGCCGGGTTTTATGCAACAGATACGGCCTATGCTTGTTATTGGGATTCCACAGGATATCATACACTGGACAAAGGACGGGCCTATGACGCCTGCGCGGCCAACGGCAAGGTCTACGTAGGTGGGATCCTGACTGCAAGCAATAAGGCCGTGTACTGGGTCGACGGTACCCGGGTAGATGTTGATACGACGGGCTTTCGTAGCGAGATCAAGGCACTGACCGTTGTCGATGGCACGGTTTACGCTATAGGTTCCTATCAGAGCACCAACGCCGATCCTATGGTGCCTTGCTACTGGGTAGGGACCGAGCGAAAGGCCTTGTCGGGTGTTGTCGGCAGTACCTATATATACGACATTGCAGTAGCCGCCGGTACGGTCTATGTAGCGGGTTCTATATATTCCGGCGGTAACCGTAATGCTGCCTATTGGGCTGATGGCACGCGCGTCCCGCTCGATGGCAGCAACAAGAGCACGTGCAAGAGCATCGATGTAGTAGACGGTACGATTTACACCAGCGGCTATCGCTATGGAGAATTAAACGTGTGGACCGGCGTGGACAGTACTATTACCGTCCACGATGATGGTTCAAAGGCTACGGTCAACGGCAATGGGAGTCATCATCGACCGTCTTCAGCTACTGACTACTGACTACTGACTACCTCTTCCTCCTTCCATTCCTCTCTCCTCCCTCCTATACTTTAATCCCTACGAGGAGGCCCTCCATGCGTAGGTACCTTGCCCTGGTCGCTATGATCCTGTGCTCGGCCCTCGCGGGCGCCGGAGAGCTGGAGTCGGCGCTCTACAAGGGAGTGGACTCGCTGTCGCAGGCCTACCGGAAGGCCCATCCCGAGCTAGGGATGAAGGCCGGGCTCGCCATCCTGGACTTCGAGGAACACTCGGAGCTGGCCAGGCGGCACGGCCTCGGGAAGGCCGTGGAGGCCTTCGTTCGCGACACCGTGGCCCGATCGCTCGTTTACGAGCTCGTCGACCGCAAGCGCCTTGACGAGGCGCTCAAGGAGATGGAGCTGGCCTTGAGCGGCCTCGTCGAGGGCGGCCAGGCGATAGAGGCGGGGAGGCTGGCGGGTGTCCGCGCCTTCCTCTGGGGCGGCATAGCGGAGAGCGGCGACGACTTCGTCGTCAGCCTCGGCGTGACGGACGCCGAGACGGGCGCCGTGGTCGCGACCGAGTCGTTCGCCATCGCTAAGCGCATCCTCGTGTCTACGGCCGAGGAGCTCGCGTATTCCTACGTCGCGCCGAACGGCCTCGGGGTCTCGACCCACGTCTACGTACCCGTCTATCAACTGTCGGATCTCTTCAATAAATCCGCCCTCTACCTAGCCGATGCGGGGCTCGCCTATAGGCCCAACCGTTTCTTCATGGTCTCGGCGGGCATCATGACGGCGCCGGTCATGACGGGCGAGCACTATCGGGTCGACGAGGACATTCGCATAGTATCCGTACAGCCCGGCCTCGGATCGGTAGTGGATCCCTGGGGCTTCGGCGGCGGCGGGCTAGAGGCTACGTTCAGCCAGTGGACCGCCCAGTTCCGCGCCACCTTCCTGCGACTCGACGCCCAGTACACGCTTAATTTTAGTCCGCGCTTCAACGTCGGCCTCGCGGGCGGCATCTTCAACGCGCTCGGTAACGTACGCATGATCGTAGACATAGGCGGCAACAACTCCGGGCTCTACTATCGCCATCAGCTAGCGACGGACCAGGATCCTCCCGCTTCCGGCGCGTACTACCATATGCCCTTCATCGATACCGAGGCCGTCGAGTACCTCTTCATGGACCAATTCATACCGGGCCTGCGAGCCGAGCTGCGGCCGGAGTTCTTCATCACGCCGCGCCTTGCCCTGAGCGCCAGGATAGGCTTCATGTGGATGCTCCCGATTCCCGTCCGCGAGGTCTACGCAACAAACGCCAAGTGGTGGTTCTACCAGGAAGGCAAGGACCCGCTATCGTGGAAGCCGACTCCGGGTTACGAGCCTACGGCTACATACGGCGATCTCTACAGCGGAGAGGAACGCTCCAGCTGGGTATACTACGGCTGGAACCCCCTCCTGAGGCCCGACGGGAAGTACTGGGCCTTCGACATGAGCTGCGTCTACGCCTACGCGGGGCTGTCGTTCTTCTTCTGAGCGATTTACGAGAGCCTTGCCGGGAGGCCAGGCTTAGTATCGCTCTTGCCTTAGGAAAGGCTCGAGTTCACCGCCGTAACTCGCCGCCCCTATCCTTGACACGCCCCGCGCCGGATACGTATGATGCGCCTGCGTTAATCAGTATCTATTTATCGAATAGCGCCTAGCCAGGCTACGAATGAGCGCGAGGCAACTCTCGGCAAGTTATGTGTAACGATACGATTAACGCGCACGCATACCGATCGAGGACTACGCATGCAGACCATGGCCATAGAATACTACAAGGGCGGCAAGGGCAACTGCGCCCAGGCCGTCGCGGCCGCCTGGGCGGAGAAGACCGGCTCTGGCGCCGAGATGGTCGAGGAACTCGTATCCTGCGGCCGCGGCGACGCGCCCGGCGGGCTCTGCGGCGCGCTCTACGGCGCCCTCTACGCCGCCGGACGGGTACGGAGCGAGGCGGAAGCGGCTCCCATCCGCGAGGCCTTCCTCGAGAAGACCGGCGGCCTCTGTACCTGCCGCGACATACGCTCCGCCCGGGCCCTGCCCTGCGTCGAGTGCGTGCGCCTGGCGGCCTGCCTCCTCGAGCCCCTGTCGAAGAACTAAGCCCGGACGAGGCGTTCCCTAGCGCCGATTCGCTTAGGCATCGCCCGCTACGAGCTCGTCGTAGGCCGCCAAGGCCTGGCTCTGGGCGACCGGATCGTTCGCCTCGAAGGATAGGCGTAACTCCCGCAGAACCTGGGACAGGGATCGCCTTAGCTCCTCGAGGCGATGGGCTCCCCGGGCGCAGGCGGCCTCGAGCTCCTCGTAGCGGCGCCAGGCCTCGTCGTTGCGCTCGAGGCGGCGCCTGGCGTCGTCCCATTCCGAGGATGGCATGGCGGCCTCGTCGGCTAGCTCGTAGCGCAGCCTCGTCTCCTCGGCGTATAGCTCGGGCAGCGACACGGCGTCGAGGGCGGCAGCGCTACGAGCGAGGTCGCCCGCCATGGCGGCGCAGCGCGAGGCGAGTCGCCCGAGCCTTGCCTGTGCGTCCGGCCTAAACGGGCGGGCGAGGTCGGCCAGGCGCTGGCAATCGAAGACTACGGCCTCGAGCGTCGCGGAGCCGCCGAGGCTATCGTCGCTCGTAGTCGAGAGGGGCGCGACTACGGGCGCGCCAAGCAGGGCTGGCGGCGCCTCGGGGACGAGAACCAGCTCCCCGTAGCGCTGAGCTAGGAGCTCGGAACCAATCGGACGGTAGCGCCCAGGACGCTCGGCGCGCAGGATCGGCGGCTTCTTGTCGGCCTTATTCTGTATCTTCCCCGCCTTGCGCCGCTCCAGGTGGAGGCCGCCCGAGCCCCGTATCTCCAGGATGCCTATGAGACGGACGTTCATCTCGGGGCTGAGCCAGTTCAGTAGGGGATACGGTAGCTGGAGGTAGTCCTTGACCTCCTCCTTACCGTAGAGCCGTTTATCCTCCGTTATGAAGCGGTAACGACGAACCTCGTCGCCGTTCCAGGCCCCGAGGAAGCGATAGAGCCTATCCATGGTCTCCGCGCCCTCGCCGAGCTTCGTGAGGACGAGCGCCTCGGCATCGTCGCCGCGGTATTCCTCGGGGAAGAGGTCGGGGCGCCGGCAGGCCGGGCAGAAGGGTGCGTCGGCCGGCATGGGCGCGTCGCAGTAGAGGCAGCGCTTACCGGGCGCCCGGGTCGCCCGGGCCTCGCCGTCGAGCAGGTCGATGACGAGGCCGGCGCTGCCCGGGCGCTCGGCCGCGGGGGCCAGGAGCGCGTCGACGAGCGACGACAGGCGCTCGGGCAGGTCGGGCCTGAGGGTCGACAGCGCCGCGTACCCTTCGCCCTCGGGGGCCAGGAGCGCGGCGAGACCGCCCGAGCGGTGGGGGCGCCCCGATAGTAGGCGGTAGAAGACGGCGCCGAGGCTATAGAGGTCATGCGCGGGGCGTACGGGCTCGCCGCGCATCACCTCGGGGGCAATGTAGAGGGGCGTGGCCAGGTAGGTGGTCGAGGTGGTCAGGCCGCTCAGGTTCTCGAGCCGGGCGCTCCCGAAGTCCGAGAGTCGCAGGCGGCCGTCGGAGCCCACGAGTACGTTCTCGGGCTTTAAGGCGCGGTGTACCCAGCCGCGCCCGTGCGCGTAGCCCAGGGCCTCTGCCAGTTGCTTGAGCCAATCCGCTGCCTGGCTCGCCGAGAGGGAAGGTTCATGGCTGGCTGTCTCGCTCGGGCCGGCCAATAGGCGCGCCAGGCTGCCGCCGGGGCAGTATTCCATGGACAGGGCCTCGCGGCCCTCGTGCTCCACGAGGTCGTAGACGCGTACTATGCCCGGGTGCCTGAGTTCGCGAGCCAGCGCGGCCTCGCGCCGGAAGCGCCGCCTCAGGACGGGGTCTGAGGCCAGGCTACGGTGCAGTATCTTGAGGGCTACGCGCTCGCCGCCGCCTTCGGCCAGGTAGACGGTGCCGGTAGAACCCTTGCCGAGCTCGGAGACGACGCGATAGCGACCGAAGTCGAAGGGCTCGTTCATGCCGTCGCTCCTTTCGAAGAGGCGGGTAGGAGTTCGCGCGCCTGGGCCAGGCGCCGGCTCAGCTCGTCGCCGTCGCGCCTCGCGAGGAAGCCCTGCGCGCCGGCCTCGGCGAGCGCTAGGGCCTCGAGGCCGGTATTGAAGGAGAGGACGCGATCGAGGAAGTAGTTGTAGCTCCGCTCGAGTTCCCTTCGCCTCGATAGCTCGTCGCGCAGGGCGTTACGTCGACTGTCGGGTCGGTCGCCGGTAGGGTCGTGGGGCAGGCCGCCTTGGGGAGCGGCGGTCGAGCGGAGTTCCTCGACTATGGCCGACTCGGGCCTCTCGCGCAGGTAGCGCTCCAGTTCCTGCGCCGCGAGGCATAGGCTTGCGAAGGCCTCGAGCTCGACGAAGAAGGCCCCGGCCTGCTCGGGGTAGCGCCCTCGGAGGGAGCCGCCTCCGAGGAGGCGCTCGAGCTTAAGGCTGACGCCGGCGGCCAAGCCTCGGAGCGAGGGCGCTGACAGGGCTCCCCTGAGCGGCGATAGGATTTCCTGGGCGCGTAGCCAATCATCGTCGACCGGGTCCGGCCGGGCGGGCCCGGCGACCGGGCGCCGAGAGCCTACCTTGGTTACGATAACCGCGCCGCCGACGAGGACTAACGCGAGGCCGAACAGGATGGACATGCCGACGGCGGGATGGTCGACGACCCTGCCTACGTTGCCCCAGAGACCCGTCATGGAGCCCAGGACGACGAGGAGCAATCGTCCCGTCATGGTGCGTTCCTTCTTCCTGAAGCGCTCGACGGCGCCGGCGAGGTTAGCTCGCTTAAGGTCTGATCCATTGGCCGCCTCAAGGCCTAGTTCCTTAGCCGCCTCCGATAGCTGGGCGGCGGCTAGGGGCGTGACGTCCTTGGCCAGCACGAAAGGAAGGCGCGGTAGCTTCTTCTCGAGGGCGGAGGCATCGGCCCCGGAGGCCCTAAGGAGGGCAAGGAGCCTCTTACGGTCGGCGGCCTCGAATTTGCTAGCGGGCGCGCCGGGCCCCAGGATATAGACCGACGACCTAGCCTGCTTCGGGGCGGCCGCGGCCAGCCTGGGCGCGTCGTGGCCGCAGTCGAAGCAGTACGGTAGGAGGCGGCTGATCCTGCGACCGCAGCGAGGGCAATGTGACGGATCTTCGGCGACCGCGACGGACGGGGCGTCCGTGGCGAACGACCCCGCCGCGGATGCCTGGCCGGAGCCTAGCTCTCGTCTACAGGCTAGGAGCGCCTCGCGAAGGGCGGCGGCGCTCTGGAAGTGGTCCAGCGGATCCTTGGCCATGG
>CAZNNA010000013.1:0-22164 GCA_964573825.1 uncultured Treponemataceae bacterium | reverse complement strand
GGCCATGCGGGGGGTCGCGCGGGGGGCCCGGCGGCACTCCGGCCGCCCGGCCTCCTCGGCGTGGCCCTGGTGGGCCTTGAGCCCCAGGCCCGCGGCGGCGCAGCTCCGGGCGAGCTCGGCGAGGGCCTCGGACGGGTCGCCCGCGGCCCCGGGGGCGGCGATCGGGGAGCCGGCCTGCCCGAGCGGACTAGCGGGCGGGGGCTCCGAGAAGCGCGCGTCCAGGCACATGAGCGGATCCTCGGGCGCCGCCGCATCCCTGCGAAGCGATGCGTCCCTAAGGGGCCGCGTCCCGCCCGATAGATCGTAGGCCTCGGCGGCGCTGATATCGGAAGCCTCGATGACCGCGTCCTCCGCTATGATCATCATGCGCTGGACGAGGTTCTGCAGCTCGCGGATATTGCCCCTGAACTCCTGGGCCGACAGGTAGTCGCGGGCCGAGCGGCCTATGACCTTCTTCATGCCGAACTCGGCGTTGTAGCGATCGACGAAGTACTGCGCCAGGGGCACGATATCGCTGCGGCGCTCGCGGAGCGGCAGCACGACGACGGGGAAGACGTTGAGACGGTAGAAGAGATCCTCCCGGAACCTCCCCCGGGCGACGAGCTCGGCGAGGTCCGCGTTGGTGGCCGCCACGAGCCGGACGTCCACCTTGATGGGCGCTATGCCGCCCACGCGGACTATCTCCTTCTCCTGGATGACGCGGAGGAGCTTGGCCTGCAGGCTCAAGGGGAGCTCGCTGACCTCGTCCAGGAAGAGCGTGCCTCCTTGCGCGGCTTCCCAGAGGCCCATCTTGCCCTTCTGGCTGGCCCCGGTGAACGAGCCCTTCTCGTAGCCGAAGAGCTCCGACTCGAGGAGGTTCTCCGGTATGGCCGCGCAGTTGATCTTGATCATGGGGAAGCTCTTGCGCTCGCTATGGACGTGGATGATCTGGGCCACGATCTCCTTGCCCACGCCCGACTCGCCGTATATGACGACGCTGGAGTTGAACTGGGCCACCTTGAGCGCCCGCCTTAGGGTGGCCCTGGAGGCCTCGCTGGCGAAGATGTAGCCGTCGAGCGCCCCGTCCTTGAGCCCGGGCACGGCTCCCTCCGGAGGGGAGGTCCTGGCGCCGTAGGCCTCGGCGTCCGAGGGCAGGGACAACGGCTCGAAGACCAGGGCCTCCCGGAGCCCCTGGTAACGGCGCACGAGGCCCAGGGCGTACTCGGCGTGGTTCTCTAGGTAGCCCGAGTAGGGCACGATGGTGAGGTCCTTGCCTATGCTCTCGGCGGTCAGCGCGGCGAACTTATAGTCGCAGCTGAGCGAGGCGAAGTACAGGACGCCGGCGTCGCGGGCGGCCACGAGTCCCAGCATCTCGGTGTTGGGGGTACTGGTGCAGTCTATGACCACGTCGAAGGCGTCGACGAGGCCGGCGCGCGGGGCCAGCCCGAGGAAGTCGGTCGCGTCGCCCGCGACGAGCTCGTCGAATACGCGGTGGGACTCGAGGGCGCCCCTCTCCTCCTCGTCCCGCACGAGGCCGACGAGCCTACCGGTATAGCCGAGCCTGTCGCGCGCCGCGTAGGCGCAGAGGAGGCCTATCTTGCCGCCGGCTCCCATGACGAGCACGTCCTGGCCGGCGCGAACGGTACGGTAGGTCCTCGTCGGGGCGCCGGCCTCGTCCATGGCCGCGACGACCAGCTTGAGCGGCAGGTCGTCCGGCTGCGGTACGAGGGGAGCGTCGGCGAAGAGTATGCAGCGGCCCTCGACCTCCAACTGGGCGTTGGCGTAATCGATGGAGCGGATCGAGTCTATGCGGAGCGGGGTGGCGGACAGGGAGACGAGCGAAATGATGTTATCGCCGGGGGCGACCCCGTAGCGGTTGGGATAGCGCGAGCCCATGGCTACCACGCGCCCGAGGCACATGCCGCCCGTGCCCGTCACGGGATTATGCAGCTTACCCCGGTCGCCGACTATAGCGAGGATACGCCGCCTGACCGCCTCGTCCCTGCTGTCGGCCGAGGCGACTATCTCGTTGAAGCTCACCCGGTTGACGCAGACTACCCGTAGCTCGACCAGCAGCTCCTCGGGCCTCGGCCTCATGTCGTTATCCAGCCGCCAGGCCGGTTGCGGCATGGAGCCCTTGGGCTCGAGGGAACGGCCTATGCCGAACCTATCGCCCGGCTCCCGACCGCCCGACCCGGGCTCGTCCCGCCGCTCCTCGAGGATACCGGTTCCCTGGAAGACCTTGTCCATACCTCTCCCGCGCCCCCGCGTTCGGGGCGATTCATAATCGTATCGCGATTCAGTAATGCATCATGCCATGGAAATAACGATTCATTATCGTATCGTTTTTATCGCTTCTCGCGCAAGCCTTGACCTCGAACTATACGCGCTACAAGGCATTATGTTTTATTTTCTAAAAATATTACGGCTGGCACGCTTATTGCTTAAATAACGGTGCATGCCGCAATCTTGCGTTTCGTCGACACGACACCACCACAACCCGGAGCAAGCATCATGGATATAGGCGAATACTACGGCTGTCACCGCGTCATAGCGCCCGCGGGGCTCCTGCCCCAGGCGGCCGAGCGCGTCGATAATACACCCGAACCGCGCCCTAGCGAGATCCTCATAGAGGTCATAGCCCTACAGCCCACGGCGACGGCCTTCGGCGTCATCAAGAAGCAGTGCGACGGCGACCCGGCGCGGATAGGCGCCCGCATCCAGGAGATAGTCGCCGAGCGCGGCAAATTCCAGGAGCCGACCACGAAGTCCGGCGGCAACCTTATCGGGCGGATCAAGGCCATAGGTTCCGAGATAGCCCCTGAGACTAAGGCTAAGGTCGGCGATAAGATCATTACGCTCGTCTCGCTGTCGCTCACGCCCCTCAGGATCCGCGAGATACTCGGCGTCGACCTGGACACCGAGCAGGTCCGCTGCCGAGCCGACGCCGTGCTCTTCGCCTCGGGCATCTTCACCACCATACCCGAGGACATCGGGGATCCCCTCGCCCTGGCCCTCATGGACGTGGCCGGCGCCCCCGCCCAGGTGGCCCTCAACGCCAAGCCCGGCGACACCGTCTGCGTCGTCGGCGCCGGCAAGGCCGGGCTCCTCTGCCTGGCGGAGGCCCGCAAGCGCGTCTCGCCGACCGGCAAGGTGGTCTGCATGGAGTATTCGGCCAAGCAGTGCGAGATAGTCCGCGGCCTGGGCATAGCCGACGTCGTGATCGAGGCCAACGCCCAGAAGCCCATGGAGGCCTACCGGAGCTACCTCGACGCAGCGGGCGCCCACGCGGACTTCACCGTCAGCACCGTCAACGTACCCGATACCGAGCTGTCCACCGTCCTCGTCACCAAGGACGAGGGCATGATCTACTTCTTCAGCATGAGCACCGACTTCGCCAAGGCCTCGCTCGGCGCCGAGGGAGCCAAGCGCTACGTGCCCATGCTCATCGGCAACGGCTACTACCCCGGCCACGTGGAGATAGCCTTCGATATCGTCCGCCGCGAGCCCAAGGTACGGGAGTACTTCGAGCGGCGCTACTGCAAGTGAACCCCGGGAGCCAGTCGGGCCGCCGGACCAAACGATAGAAAGGGGATAGAGTAGGATGGAGAAACTGATCATTACCGCCGCCATCTGCGGCGCGGAGGTCACCAAGGCCCAGAACCCGGCCGTGCCCTATACCATCGCGGAGATAGTCCGAGAGGCCAAGAGCGCCTACGACGCCGGCGCCTCCGTCATCCACCTGCACGTCAGGTACGACGACGGTACGCCGACCCAGGACAAGGCGCGCTTCCAGGAGGCCGTGGACGCCATCCGCAAGGTCTGCCCGGACGCCATCATCCAGCCCTCAACGGGCGGCGCCGTAGGCATGACCGACCTGGAGCGGCTCCAGTCCACCGACATCGTCCCCACCCCGGATTTCGCCACGCTCGACTGCGGCACCTGCAACTTCGGCGGCGACGACATCTTCGTCAACTCCGACAACACCATCAAGAATTTCGCCAAGATCATGAAGGAGCGGGGCATAAAGCCGGAGCTCGAGGTCTTCGACAAGGGCATGATAGACATAGCCCTCCGCGTCGACGCCAAGGGCCTCCTCGAGCACCCGCTGCACTTCGACTTCGTGCTCGGCGTCCAGATCGCCGCCACCGTGCGCGACCTGTCCTACATGGCCGACAGCATCCCGCCCGGATCCACCTGGACGGCGACCGGCCTCGGCAAGAGCGCCTGGCAGATCGCCGCCGCCACGATAGCCATGGGCGGCCACGTGCGCGTCGGGTTCGAGGATAACCTGTACCTGGAGAAGGGCGTCCTGGCCAAGAGCAACGGCGAGATGGTCGACAAGGTCCAGGCCATCGCCCGCCTCCTGGGCAGGGAGGTCGCCACCCCCGCGGAAGCCCGCCGCATACTCGGCCTAGCCAAGTAGCGGCTGTCCTATACAGCCCAAGCGGCGGCCCATGGGGGGCCGCCGATGCACAACGAAGAAGGAGATAGGCTATGAAGAGGATCAAGAGTATCGCCCTGCTGGCGATCGCTACGCTCGCCGCCGTCGCGCTCGTCGCCGGCTGCCGCCCCGCCGACAAGGCCAAGGCCGCCACCAAGGAAGAGGCCAAGCCGATAGTCGTGAAGGTCGGCCACACCGACTCGTCCACCCGCTCGACCCACGTCTGGAGCGTCTGGCTCGGCAAGTACCTCGAGGAGAAGGCCCCCGGCAAGTTCACCGTAGAGGTCTACCCCGACGGACAGCTCGGCGATTCCCCCGACCTCGTCGCGGGCGTCAAGCTCGGCACCGTCACCATGAACTTCGACCTGTCGTCGGTCATCACCTCGGTCGCCGGCCCCGCGTCCGCCACGATCGACCTTCCCTTCCTGTACCCGACCTACGAGGACTGGGTGAAGGGCACATTCGAGCTCGGCGGCCTCGAGCTGTTCAACAAGATACTCGAGCCGTCCGGCTACGTCTGCCTGGACATGTACTACAACGGCATGAGGCAGGTCATCTCCTCCAAGAAGACCTACCACAACGCCGCTGACCTCAAGGGCCAGAAGGTCCGCATCGCGCAGAACGAGCTCAACGTCAACATGTGGAAGGCCATGGGCGCCAACCCGACCCCGATGGCCTGGGGCGAGGTCATAACCTCCCTGTCCCAGAAGACCATCGACGCCCTCGACCACTCCCTGGGCGTGTTCAACGACTTCTCCCTGCACGAGATCGCGCCGAACCTGACGCTGACCAACCACGCCAGCTCGCCCTTCCCGATCATCGTCTCCAAGGCCTGGCTCGACGGTCTCCCCGCCGACCTCCGCGCCGTCTTCGTCGAGGGCGTCAAGCTCATGGCCAAGCAGCAGCGCGACGACGAGCGCCAGAAGGAGATCGGCTACCTGGAGCGCTTCAAGAAGGAGGGCGCCAAGATCGAGGAGCTCACGAAGCCCGAGATCGACGCCTTCATCAAGTCCGTCCAGCCCGTCTACGCCGACCACCGCGCCAAGATCGGCGACGCGATGATGGACGCCTGGCTCGCCACCGTCCCCAAGAACTAAGCAACCGCACCTAGCGACCTAGGCGCTCGGGCGCCCCGAGGGCCCCGCCGGGATGATCCCGGCGGCCGTACCCGCGGGGCGCTCTTCGTTAGGGCGCCGCAATACCCAGGAAAGGAGGACGTATATTCCGCTGCGATCGGCATTCGGCGCGGTAGGAACTATACGGCAAGCGCATGACTAAGAAATTCGTAGCCATCCTCAACCGTATCGAAGACATAGCGCTGATAGCCATGTTCGTGGCCATGGTGATGGTCATCTTCGTCCAGGTCATCATGAGGTACGTCTTCAACAACTCCCTCTCGTGGTCGGAGGAATTCGGTAAATTCATGTTCGTCTGGCTCTCGTGGTTCGGCATCAGCATAGGCGCCAGGCGCAACGAGCACATCCGCATTACCATGCTCCTCGACAGGCTCCCCTTCAAGGCGTCCAAGGCACTCCTGATCGTAGCCGAGCTCATCGTCATAGGCATCTGCGGCATCACCGCCTACTACGGCGCCACGCTCGTCGTCGGCCAGGCCATGGTCCGCTACGCCGGCATCAAGATAAGCATGTCGTGGGGTTACCTGGCCGTCGTCGTGGGCTGCGTCATGATGATGCTGCGCTGCGCCGTCGGCGTCGTCGAGGCCGCCGCCGCCATCAAGGCCGGCGCCCCCGCGACCCGGGGAGGTAACTCGTAATGGGCATGACCGTACTCTTCGTCGTCCTCTTCGTCATGCTGGCCATAGGCGTGCCCGTGGGCTTCGCCATCGGCGGCGCGACCATGGTCTCCATGTACTTCTGCACCGACCTCAACATGGTGATCAACGCCCAGTACTGCTACTCGGGCATCAGCTCCTTCACGGTGATGGCCATTCCCTTCTTCATGCTGGCCGGCCTCATCATGTCGACGGGCGGCATAGCCAGGCGCATAGTCAACTTCGCCTCGGCCCTCATCGACTTCGTCACCGGCGCCCTCGGCTGCGTCACCATACTCGCCTGCATGTTCTTCGGCGCCCTCTCCGGCTCCGGCATGGCGACGACCTCCGCCATCGGCGGCATGATGATCCCCGAGATGAAGCGCAAGGGCTACGAGCCCTCGTACGCCGCGACCCTCGTCTGCTTCGGCGGCATCGTCGGCCCCATCATCCCCCCGAGCCTGTCCTTCGTGCTCTACGGCGCCACCACCGGCACGCCGGTCCCGAGCCTCTTCCTCGCGGGCGTGCTGCCCGGCATCTTCCTGGGCCTCGTCTTCCTCTTCACGAACATCATCATGTGCAAGAGGAGCGGTACAGAGCTGAGGGGCGGGCGATCCGACGGCGCCGAGAAGGTACCGGTCAAGGTCTTCATAAAGAACCGCGTCAAGACGGTTGCCCACGCCACCAAGGAAGGTTTCTGGGCCCTCCTCTCGCCCGTGATAATACTCGGAGGAATCTACTCGGGCATCTTCACGCCCACGGAGGCGGCCTGCGTCTCCGTCGTCTACTCGGTGATCATCAGCCTCTTCGTCTACAAGGACATGAAGGTCAAGGACCTCATGAACACGCTGCTGGAGGCGGCGGTGCTCAACGGCATCACGTCCTTCCTGCTTGGCTACTCGACGGTCTTCTCCACCTTCATGACCTTCGAGAAGGTGCCGCAGATGATCACGACCTTCCTGACCGGCGTCTCGAGCAACCCCATGGTCGTGCTCCTCGTCGTCAACCTGATACTCCTGGCGGTCGGCTGCTTCCTGGACACCGTCCCGGCGGTCATCGTGATGGCCCCCATGCTCCTCCCGACCATGAAGGCGCTCGGCGTCAACCCGATCCACTTCGGCGTCGTCATGGCGGTCAACCTGGCCATAGGCCTCTGCACGCCGCCCTACGGCTGCAACCTCTTCGTGGGAGCGGCCGTGGCCAAGATCAAGATGGAGAGCATGTTCAAGTACATCTTCCCCTTCCTCGCGGTAGCGGTAGCCGCCCTGATGGTCATCACCTACGTGCCCTGGCTGTCCTTGGTATTCATAAAATAGGCTACGAATAAAGGCTCCTAACGCGCTTGCTTCGCCGCCGGCGGGGCAGGCGCTTTTTTTTAATCATGGTAGACTCGTCGTCATGCGGTACAATCATCCACAAGTATCGAGCGATACCATAAATCTTAGCTAAAGGAAAGCTCCATGAAAAAGATCTTGCTTACGCTATGCTTGACCCTTACACTCGGTTCCTGCGTCTCCTCACCACCGCAGACCCAGCCTAGCGAAAAGAAGCTCCAGGCCATCGTCAACGAGCTCAAAACGCTCAAGCTGGCTCCCGGAGAGCTATGGATCCGTAATATTGCCGAACCGTCCGATACCTGGAACGTATCACCCCAGGCCGCCGCGGCGGCTATGCTATCGCTCGACGGTTGGTTCGACTTCTATTCAAGGCTGGGAATAACCCGAATCGGCGACGTTTCCAAGGCCTTCTTCGACGACCTGCCTCGGCTAGAATCGCCTGGAGATCTCAGGGTTGTCGCGATTGGCGGAGTCTATGGCGGCGATAGCCCGCTCATCGTCATCATAAGCCAGTTCAAGCTTCGCGAGGGTATACTCGCCGATCAGGAATTCGCCCTAGACTACCTGACGAACTCCGCGAAGTTCAGGACCGAGGATAAGGAAACAAAGGAAAAACGTACAGTCGGCCTCGGGCTCATGCTCGACCATAAGACAACGCTTTCTCGCCAGATAGTACCAAGGCTCGACGGTCACCTGGTCTTCGCCGGCGATCTCAACCTGGGGGATCACACGGTCACGGAGCACTTGGACCCCCTGGAAAGGGTCAACCTCATGGATACCTTCATCAAAGATGAGATAGAGGCGAACGATGCCTCCATACCGGCTCTCTACGAGGCGGTCAGGGCATCCTCCGGCGTCGATGGGACGGTACTATGGGCCGCCGAGCTGAACTGGGGCCTCTACCTCTTCAAGCGGGGCCTCGTGGACGAGGCGGAGGCGCACTGGGCCTCGCTTACGGTACCCCCGGGCACGGATACTTCCATGCTAACGGTGATAGAGAGGGATATCCCTCTACTCCTGGGAACCGCCAGGGCCTGGCGTTAGGGGCCTCCCGGCAAGCGAAGGACGGGAGCGGACCATGAGTCTCCTCGAGCTTCTCAACGCCACCGATTCCTACCTCGTGTCGCTCGCCGTCATCGGCGTATTAGCGGCTCGGATAGCGGCGGGCGACGACAGGTCATCGATACCGTTCAGGCTCTTCCTGGCAATGCTCGCCCTGACCGCGGCCGAGATGATCCTGGACATGGCCTCGCTCGCCCTCAACGGCCGGGCCGGGCTCCGCTCCTGGCTCTCCGCGGTCTACGTAGCCTACTTCTCCATCCAGCCGCTGACGACCTACCTCTGGGCGCTCTACGCCTACTACCAGATACACTACGACTCGCGGCCCCTGTCCCGGCTCGCCCTGCCCGCGGCCCTGCCTCTGGCGCTCAACGCGGCGATCGCCGCGGCCTCGCCCTGGACCGGCTGGGCCTTCAGGGTGGACGACGCGGGCCTATACTCTCGGGGCGATCTCTTCGTCCACGCCTCCGCCATTCCCTTCCTCTACCTGTTCCTGATAGCGGGCCTCACCCTGCTGCACTGGCGGGGTCTCCCCAGGCGGACTCGCGCGACGCTCCTCCTCTTCGGCCTGCCGCCGGCCCTGGGGGGCATGGGACAGGCCCTGCTCTACGGCACGCACCTCCTCTGGCCGGGCGTGACCGTGGCCCTCCTCCTCGTGTACCTGAGCATAGAGAGCGAGCTGCTCGTCACCGACCACCTGACCGGCCTTCGCAACCGGCGCAGCTTCGACCAGCAGCTCAGGCGCAGGCTCGCCCACGGCTCGCGAGAGGAAGCCTTCGCCCTGGTCATGCTCGACCTGGACGGCTTCAAGCGCATCAACGACGGCTTCGGGCACGCGGAAGGCGACGAGGCGCTCAAGGCCGCCGCCGCGGTCCTGCGCCGCTGCCTGCACGCCGACGATTTCATAGCGCGCTACGCTGGAGACGAGTTCGTCATCGTCGCCGCGGTGAGAGGCCCCGATGGAGCCTCGGCCCTCGCCTCGCGTATACGTCGCTCGTTCGAGGCCTATAACGACGACTCGGGACGTCCCTGGCGCCTGTCGGCGAGCGTGGGCACCGTCACGAGCGACGAGCTACCCTCGGGCGTAGAAGCCGCTCGAGCCAAGGCCCTCGTCCGGGAGGCGGACAGGCGCATGTACGAGGACAAGCGAGGCCGCGATCGCTAGCGAGGCGACGCGGCCTAATCGTTTGCCGTAGAGCCTCGATCCTCGGGACCCGAGGCCTCCGCGATAGTGAGCACGATCTCGCCTGAGAGGTTCGTCTTCTTGAGCGGAGACAGGACGCCCAGGACGACGCTCCGAATAGTCTCCTCGACGAAGGGCGACAGGGGTACTTCCCGTCCTCCGGTAACGAGCCTGACCGTTCTATCGTTCATGGTTTCTCTCCCTTTCGTACAATCCCTAAGGAACTCCTCGACGTCGGCGGTTCCGTAGACCGAAAGCCCCTTGGAGGCGGCGGCCGCGGCGAGCGAAGGATCGGAGCAGACGATCGCGTCGAAGCCGTCGAGGGGGCGCTTCAGCTCGTCTTCAGTCCGGGCCGAGCCGGCGACGATGACGGCGACGGCCCCGGTGAGCGGACGTCCCGACTCGGCCGAGCCCTCGACGAGGACGACCTCGGCGCCGGGGAAGAGGCTCGCGAGCGAGTCCCGGTCCCATCGCTCCGGGGCCGTCAGCGTCATCCGCGCGAATCCCCGCGAGACGACGGCAACGTCGGCTCCCGCCGAGCGGAAGCGCGTACCGTCCTTGCCCTCGGGCTCGTCTACGTGGCTAGCGAACTTGACCGCTGCCGCCCGTACGCCCTTGGCTCTCAACGCCCGCAGGCAGGCCTCGATGAAGGTGGTCTTGCCGGTATTCGACCAGCCGATGAAATCGATGGCCGTCATGGCCGCCCCGCCCGGCGCAGGATAGTATCGGGCCCGAAGCCCCAGCCGCCCTCGCGAGCCTCGGGCCGCTCCACCGTCACGAGGTCGTAGCGGGCCAGGTCGAAGAAGCCCCCGCGGCGAGCCGCCTCGTCGTCCTTGCGGGCCGAGAAAGGGAAGCGACCGGCCGGGCCGCAGAGCAGGTAACGGACGCGGCCCCCCTTATTGAGCATGGGAGCGGACACGACGCGGTAGGCGTCCGGCGGGACGCGTCGAGCCGTCGCCTCGCCGAGGCTAAGCGGAGGCGACAGGACGTACCAGGTCATCTTGATGAGGCCTCGATCGAGGCCGGCCGCCTCCGAGAGGCGCCGGACGCCGTCGGGCATGGCCCAGGCGGCCTCGTCATGGCAGGTGTGGGCGGCGCCCGCGGCGAGCGCCGGGCAGGGACCGGTCCGCGCGCAGGGAGCCAGGACCTCCCATCCCTCGGCGACCAGCGAATCGCGGAGCGCCAGGGCGTCGCGGCTCGCAGCCAGGGTAGCCGGTTCCATGACGAGGACGGAGCCGTCGGGGGTGAGCGAGCCGGCCGCCTTACGGACCAGGGCCAGGCGGACAGCGAGCCTATCGTCGCCCTCGCCGAGCTCGTTGAGGCAGTGCCCGAAGGCCGCGAGGTCGAAGGGGCCCGGGGGTAGCGTGGGAGAGGCCTGGAGGTCGGCCGTCAGAGTGGATACCTCTAGGGACCGGCCGAGCCTCGCGCCGAGCGCCTCAAGGGCGGCCCGGGCTCGGGCCAGGGCCTTGGCCGACGCGTCCACCAGAGAGAGCCTCGTGGCCCCCGCCTCGGCGCAGGCGAGCGAGAGCCCGCCCGGCCCCGAGCCGAGGTCCAGGACCGAGCGCGGCCTGAGTCCCGCCAAGCCCAGCGCTCGGCGAGCCTGGGCCACGGATACCAGGGAATAGTAGCTATCGTAGGCGGCCAGGAGGCGCTCATCCTCCATGTAGCGCGTACCGGCCAGCAGTCGCTCGCCGGTCAGGCCGCGTTGGAGAGCCAGCAGTTCCCTCGCCCCGCCGGCGCCGGCCGGGACCGGGCAGCCCCGCCCCGAACGAGGGCCGCTAGAGCGGCGTCGCGGGGTAGCCGGCATCCGCTATGACGGTCGCTACGGCGGCGGCGCTCGAGTCCGTCTCGACGGAGACGGTCTTGGCGCCCAGGTCGACGGAGACGCCGGTAGCGAAACCGGCCCCGGCTAGGGCCTTCTCTATGCGGGCCTTGCAGTGCCCGCAGGACATGGTCGGAACCGCGAACGCGTATCTCATGGCGTAGCTCCTTAGCGTTATGCCTGATTAAGGTACTGGCTAAGGCCCTGCCGGAGCAAGCGGAAGCGCCGCGATGGAGCTTACCCTGCCTGGGGCAGGGTCGGGCTCATGTTCGGCCCGCTCGAGTCGGGGCCGTCGCCGCGCAGGCCGACCAGGAAGAGCACCCGGGGCAGGGCCAGCGCCAGGGCCTCGGGCAGGGCCCTCCTGTCGACCGCCGCGTCCGGCTCCAGGGCGGCCAGCTCGGTGCCGAGGTCGGCCATGGTCGGGGGGACGGCCCCGAAGCCCTCTTCCAGCGCCGCCCCGCTCGCCGAGCGCAGGCCGCTCAGGCTCAGGCCCAGGCGGCATACCGAGAAGGCGGGCTCGCCGCGCTTGTCGCGCACGGCCGAGAAGGCGAACATGCGGCAGATGAGGGGACGGGCCTCGTAGACCGTGCAGTGGTAGGGCGTATCGTCGGCGTAGAGCGGGCAGCCAATCCGGCCGTCGTCGCGACGGCGGGGCGAGAGGCCATTGGCGGCGAGCTCGTAGGCCCGCTGCCTATCCTTGACGGCTATGAAGGCCGCCAGGTAGGAGGCCTCGAGCGGCAGGATGTCGGGCACGAAGCCCTCGCAGCAGCTGCCGCATCCGAAGGGGCAGGAGACTCCCGAGGTTCGAGCGAAGGCGTCGACGGCGGCGTCGGCGCGGCTATACAGGTAGGCCAGCGACTCGAGGCGCTCGGCCAGGAGCGAGGGCGGTAGGACGGCGTCTAGGTTCATGCGGTGGTACCGCCGGGAATCTAGCCGGGCAGTCGGTCCTTGGTCAAGCCGGGGAAACGGTACGAAGCCTAGGGACGCGGCGGCGCACTAGCGGCGGCGCACTAGCGTTGGAACCTAGCGGCGGCGGCCCTCCAGGCGGCCCTCGCGAGGACGGCGCAGGGCCTTCGAACCGCTAGGCCGAAGGCGAATCCGGCCAGGTCCGCGACCATGTCGAGTAATTCCGCTGCCCTTCCGTCGACCAGGAGCTGGAGGGCCTCGGTGAGCGAGGAGAAGGCGACGGCGGCGGCGAGGGCCCAGGCCAGGCGGCGGGCGCCCTCGAGGCCGAAGTCCAGGTGGGCCGCCGCGGCGAGGGCCGCGAAGAGGCAGAAGTGGACGAATTTATCGAACCCCGGTATCCCTGGCCCCTCGGGCAGGGCCGAGCCGGGCAGGAGCACGGCGACGAGTATGAGGGAGGCGACGGCTATGGTCGGCATGGGTACCCGCGAGCGCACGCCCTATCCTCGCCCGGACGCGCCGGACTCGTCTAGCCCCGCCTCCGCTCCCAGGCCCGCGCCCACGGCCCGCGCGGCGGCCTCGCGTACCAGGGCGGCGGTCGCCGCGTCGAGGCCGGAGCGCTCGGCTATGTAGGCGGGAGCGGCCTCGGCCACCGAGGCCAGGGAACCGAAGGCCTCCATCACGCGGCGCGCCCTGGCCGGCCCCACGCCCCGGACCGCCTCGAGCACGGGAAAGCCCACCGCCTTGCCGCGCAGGCGCTGGTTCATGCCGGTCGCGAAGCGGTGTGCCTCGTCGCGCACGGCCACGACGAGCCTGAGGCCCGGCGAGTCCTTCGGGAGGACGACGGGTTCCTTGGCGCCCCTAGGCCACAGCTCCTCGTTCTCCTTGGCCAGTCCCACCACGGTCAGGTCCAGGCCCAGGGCGTCCAGGATCTCGCAGGCGGCGTTGACCTGGCCGCGCCCGCCGTCTATGAGCACGAGGTCGGGCGCCTCGGACTCGTCGTTCGCCACGCGCGTGTAGTGACGGGCGGTGGCCTCGCGCATGGCGCCGAAGTCGTCTATGGCGCCCTCGAGGCTCTTGATCTTGTAGATGCGGTAGCCCTTCTTGCTCGGTATGCCGCCCCTGAACGAGACCAGTGAGGCGACCGTATGCTTGCCGGACAGCTGGGCTATGTCGAAGCCCTCTATGAGCTCGGGCAGGGATTCCAGGCCCAGGGCGGCCCTGAGCGCCTCGAGGGCCTCGAGGTCGCCGGACTCTCGGCGGCGTTTCCGTAAATCCTCGACGGCGTTGTACTCGGCCATGGCGAGGGCCGCCTCGTGGCGCCGCTCGGAGGGCGTCGCCACGACCGTCTCCCGGCCCAGCTCGCGCCGCAGGTAGTCGGCGGCCAGGGCCAGGCCGGCTGCGTCCTTGACGTATATCTCCGGGGGCGGCGGCCGGTCGTGCCCGTAGTAGGCCGCGATGAACTCGGCCGCGGCCTCCTCCTCCGAGCCGAAGCAGCGCTCGCGGTAGAGGTCCCGGCCGACGAGCCGACCGGCGCGGGCCTGGAACACGACGAAGTCGGCTAGGCTGCCGTCGAAGGCCCAGGCCACGTAGTCGCGGTCGCCCTGGGCGAAGTCCACGACGCCTGAGTCGCCCCTGAAGGCCTCGACGGCCCGTATCGAGTCGCGCAGCGCCGCGGCCTTCTCGAAGCGCAGCGCGGCCGCCGCCTTGTCCATGTCCGCCCTGAGCGAGGCCGCGAGCGCCTCGGCGTCGCCCGATAGCAGCGTCGCGACGCGCTCGACCTCGACGAGGTAGTCTTCGCGGCTGATCTTGCCGGCGCAGGGCGCGGAGCAGCGCCCGATGTGGTAGTACATGCAGGGGCTCTCGCGCCGGCGTAGGGTCTTGCAGCGCCTGAGCGGGAAGAGCCTCCTCACCAGCTCCAGGTAGCGATCGATGACGTCGGCGCTCGGATAGGGTCCGAAGTAGCGGCTGCCGTCGTCGACTATGCGCCTCGTCCGGAAGACGCGGGGGAACTCCTCTGCGGTGATCCGTATGGACGGATAGGTCTTACCGTCCTTGAGGTTGACGTTATAGCGCGGCGCGTGGCGCTTGATGAGGTTGTTCTCGAGGAGGAGGGCGGCGTACTCGGTCTCCGTCAGGATCCACTCGAGCGAGGCGGCCTTGGAGACGAGCATCCTCGTCTTGACGTCACGCCGGCCGGAGAAGTAGGAGGCGAGCCTCGCCTTGAGCGACTTGGCCTTGCCGACGTAGATGACGACGCCCTCGGGATCCCTCCAGAGGTAGACGCCTGGGCTCTCGGGGGCCTGCCTGGCTCGTTCTCGCAATCCGGCGGAAGGCCGGGCTTTATTCTCGTCCATATTCTTCGATAATATGATAACGGGGTTTCGCTCGAATGTGGAGCCTCCGTCGGCCGAGAGGCCCATCCTCGCGACGGATAGAGGTATGACGACCTATGAGCGCACCCACGTACCACCCGATGCTCGCGTTGACGCTCGCGGCGGCCCTGACCGCCGGCCTCGGCGCCGACGAGACGCTCGTCATTGCTCCCGGCAAGACCGGCGGCGCGTGGACGCTCGTGGGCACGGAGCTACGGGCGGGCCCGGGCGGCCCCGAGCTGACGCTGAGCGCCGAGGCCCCCGGAGCCTCGAGCGCCGACCTTCGCCTGTCCTTCGACGGGGAAGCCCCCGCCGAGGCCTCGGGCCGCTGGAAGGTCGAGGTCAAGGGCGAGTACCACCGCTCCTCCGACTTCCGCGCCGGTACGGGCTCCGCCTCGTTCCGGGCCCCCGGCACGGGCCTGACCCTGACGCCCGGCCCCGGCGCCGCCCTCGTCCCCGACCTGCCGCTCGGCGACCTGTCGCTCGAGTTCTGGCTCAAACCCGCCAGGGCCGACTCGGGCGAGATCGTCTTCCTCTGGAAGGCGGCCAGGCGCGTCGGCAAGGCCACCCGGGCCCAGCAGATATCCTGCCTCTTCCTCCGAGGCAGGCTCACCATCGGCTTCATAGACTTCTTCTCGCCGCCGGGCGGGGCGCCCTATACGATCAGCCTGCAGGGAACGAGCGCCATCGTCCCGGGCGCCTGGTCGCATCACCTGGTGCGCTTCGACTCGTCCACCGGCCTCCTCGAGTACCTGATGAACGGCGAGGTCGAGGCCGTCCGCTACGTGACCTCCACGGGCCGTCAGGCCGGCGACGTCTACGTCCCCGTACCGGGGGCCTCGGGCCGCCTGGAGCTGGCGCATAACTACACGGGCCTCATGGACGAGTTCAGCCTATCACCGAGCCTAAGGCCCTCCGGGGCCGCGCCGCGCTACGCGTCGGCGGGCGGCTCGGCCGTATCGCCGGCGATTGACCTAGGCGGGACCAACGGAGCCCTGCTAGCCATAGAGCCGGCGACGCGGGAGCCTGGAGAGTCGGCCGTGCACTGGAGCTACCGCCTCGCCGACAGCGCGGCCGGTTGGACCGCTGACGAGCCGGCCTGGGTGCCCTTCGCCCCCGGGAGCCTTCCCGGGAAGCCGAGGGGCCGCTTCATCCAGCTCAGGGCCGAGCTCTATCCGGACGCCGCGGGCGAGTCGGCGCCGGCCGTAGCCTCGATAGCCGTGCGCCACGAACCCGACCGGGCGCCGAACCCTCCGCGGGGCGTCGTCGCCTCCGCCGGGAACGGCAGGATAGTAGTGCGTTGGAAGAAGGGAAGCGAGCCGGACCTGGCCGGGTATATGGTATACTACGGTACGGCGCCCGGGGAGTACTTCGGCGTCGGCGCGGCCGAGGGCCCGAGTCCCGTAGTCGTCCCCGACCCGGACGCGACGAGCCTCGCGCTCAACGGGCTGGCCAACGGGACCCTGTACTTCATCGCCGTGGCCGCCTACGACCGGGCGGACCCGCCGCATATCGGTGATCAATCGGACGAGCTCAGCGCCCGCCCGTCGAGGGTCTCGCCATGAGCGAAACGAGGAAGAGCCAGGCCAACCTCCAGAAGGCGCAGAACGCGCTCAGGCTCAGGGATTTCGATACGGCCGAGCGCCTGTCGCGCAAGTGGCTGCTCGAGCAGCCGACCTCCAAGTCCGCGCGCATGATACTCGGCACGGTCTACCTGCGCACCAACCGGGCGAGCGACGCGCTGACCGCCTTCTCCAGCGTCGTCGAGGCCGACGAGCGCGACGTACGGGCCCTCGAGGGCATGGCGGTGGCCTACCTCCGCCTCGGGAAGCCCCTCGACGCGCTCTCCGCGCTCGAGCGGGCCATAGACATAGCGCCGAGCGACGCCGAGCTGCTCTTCAACCTCGGCAACGCCCACAAGGCGCTCGGCAACCTGCGCGCGGCGGAGATGTCCTTCGCCAAGGCCGTGGAGATAGACGGCAACCACGTCATAGCGCTCAACAACCTCGGCAACACCTACCTGGCCATGGGCGACAACGCCAAGGCCGTACAGGTCTTCTGGCGCGGCCTGGCCGTGGACCCCAACTACCCGTCCTTTCACTACAACCTGGGCATAGCCTACGAGGCCCTGGGCAAGGTTCCCGAGGCGCTCAAGGAATACGACGCGGCGGTCAAGGCCCGGCCGGGCTGGCTCGAGGCCATGACGCGCTACGGCGAGTGCCTGGCGCGCAACGCCGAGCACAAGCACGCCATAGACGTCTTCTCGCAGGTCATAGCCATCCAGCCGGGCAACGCCCCCGCGCGCAACGGCATAGGCCTCGCGTACGCGGAGGCGGGTAAGCCCGACGAGGCCATAGGCTGGTTCCGCAAGGCCCTGGAGGCCGATCCCAAGTTCCTCGCGGCGGCCGTCAACATCCAGGACGTGCTCGAGAAGACCGGCCGCTACGCCGAGGCCGTCGGCGAGATCCAGGCCCTGGTCGACCTCATGCCGGACAACGACGGCCTGCGCGTCCAGCTATCGCGGCTCTACAAGGCCCTCGGCCACCTGGACCTAGCCATGGACACGGTCACCGAGGTCCTCAGGCGCTCTCCGAACGACATCGAGGCTCTCAAGATCTACGGAACCCTGCTCCAGACCACCGGCAAGACCGACAAGGCCAGGGACGTCTACCGCAAGATAGTCCGCCTGGACCCGAGCCAGGCCTCGTTCCGCGTAGAGCTGGCCAAGATACACCGCCAGGCCGGGGATCCCGATTCGGCGATACGGGAACTCGAGGAGTACCTCGTCGCCCGCCCCAAGGACGCGGGAGCCCGCCTCGAGCTGGCCAGGGCCTACGGGGACAAGGGCGACAACGCCCACGCCGCCCAGATCCTCAGGGAGCTACTCGACGCGAAGCCGGACGACGCCGAGGCGTGGCTCGAGCTATCGGCCGTCTACCAGGCCCTGGGCGACAAGGATCGCGCCGTGGAGGCCGCCGGTCGCCTGGTGAACCTTCGGGGAGGGCGCGGCCGAGCCGACGACATGGACGGCCTCAACGAGTCCATAGACGCCTACGAGAAGGCGGTCCGCGCCTACTCCTCGGACATGAGGGACGCCTGGGACAAGAATATACGGGTACTGCGCGATGCCCTGCGTACCGAGGCGGAACCCCCGAAGGAAGGCGACGAGGCCGAGGCCATCTTCGACCTGGGCAACGCCGCCCCGATAGCGGTGGACGAGGCGGAGGAACTCATCTTCCTGGACGAGAGAGAAGAGCCGCTCGACGGCGAGGACGAGCTCGAGGAGGAAGAGGAACCCGAGGACGTCGAGGTCGAGGAGGAGGAGGAGCCGCCGGTAGACGCCCTCCTCGAGGGCGAGGAGCTCTACGGCGACGGCCAGCCAGAGCCGGCGCGACCCGAGCCGGAACCAGCGCCCAAGGACGAGCCGACCGCGCCGGCCGCTCAGCTCCCCAAGGAGGAGCCGCAACCGCAAGAGGCCCCCTCGCAGCAGCAGCAGCCGCCGCCGCAACAGCAGCAGCAACCCCAGCCGTTACAGCAGCCGGCCTATCCGCCTCCGCCCTATCCGCCCGCGCCGCCGTACCCTCCCTTCCCGCAGCCGCCCTCCGAGAAGCCCAAGCCTCCGAGCCTGGAACCCCTCGAGCTGTCGCAGCCCGACGAGGAGGAGCTGGAAGAGCTCCTGGAGGAACTCGGGGAGGCGCCGCAGGAAAAGGCTCCGGACGAGGAGCCGCTAGACGAGGAGCCGCTAGACGAGGAGCCGCTAGACGAGGAGCCGCTCGACGCGCCGCCGGAGGAACCAGCCGAGGAGGAATCGCTCGAGGATGCCCCCGAATACCTCGAGGACGAGCCCGACGACATAGAACTCGAGGAATCGGACGAGGATCCCTGGCTCGGCGCCGAGCCCGAACCCGAGCCCGAGCCGGAGCCCGAGCCCGAGCCGGAGCCGGAGCCCGAGCCGGAGCCCGAGCTCGAGCCGGAGCCGGAGCCTGAGCCCGAACCCGAGCCACAACCTCTTCCCGCGCCGTCACCCAAACCCGAGCCAGGGCCCGAGGTAGGGCCGCCGGAAGCGGACGAGTCCCTGGATCCCTTCGGAGAAGAAGCCGCGAGGCTCTACCAGTACCTCAAGGACCTGTCTCAGGCCCTGCCCCCCGATAAGAAGGCGGCCATGGAGAAGAGCGGCATAGCCCTCAAGCTAGACGCTATAATAGCCAAGGCCACCAAGACGGAGCCGCCTATACCGACGGAGATACTGGGCGTACCCATTTCCCCTCGGCTCGCGAAGCTGATAGAATTCATGCGCCGGGAGAAACAGCATGCAGGAAGCTAACAATACGCGGAAGATACGGGCCTACATCGTCTCCATGCCAAGCCTGCCTACCTCAGTGGCCAAGGTCATGGAGATATGCAATAATCCCAAGACGAGCCCGACCGACCTGGACAAGGTGATATCGCTCGACCCGGTACTCATGGGCAAGGTGCTCAAGCTCATCAACTCCGCCTACTACGGCCTGCCCAACCAGGTGACGAGCCTCGTCCGCGCCATTATCATGCTCGGCGTCAATACCGTTAAGAACCTGGCCCTGAGCACGGCCATCCTCGATAGGCTAGCCGACAAGTCGGGCTTCAGGGCGCTCAACATGGAGGGTTTCTGGCGCCACTCGCTCTGCGTCGGCGTGGTGGCCAAGCTCATAGCCAAGAAGAAGGGCGTCGAGGCGCAGCGGCTCGACGAGTACTTCGCGGCCGGCCTCCTGCACGACATAGGCAAGATACCGCTCAACAACGCCCTATCGGACGACTACGTTCGCGCCATGGGCCTAGCGGATCGCGAGCGCATAGCCATACGCCTGGCGGAGAAGCGGGACCTGGGCGTCGACCATTCCGAGGCGGGAGCCATGATAGCGGAGGCCTGGCACCTGGACGGTCCCATAGCCGACGCCATACGCTACCACCACGAGACCGAGGGCTACGCCGGTCCCAACGAGTCCATAGTGCTCGCGGTCGCCGTGGCCGACTACTACGCCAGCCGCGAGGGCATCGGCTTCTCGGGCTGCCTCTACCCCGAGAAGCTGCCGCCGGCGGTGTTCGAGAGGCTCGGTATCCAGAAGGCCTGGCTCGAGGAGATAGACGCCGCGGTCTCGGCCGAGATAGAGAAGGCCTCGGTCTTCCTCAAGATCAAGTGATGCCCGGAGGCAAGCCATGTTCAGCGTGAAGATCTGGGGCGACCGCGGCTCCATGCCCGTACCGGGGCCGGAGACGGTCCAATTCGGCGGCAACACCGCCTGCATAGAGGTTCGCTGCGGCGAGCGCCTCATCGTCATAGACGCCGGCTCGGGCATCAGGAGCCTCGGCGACTGGCTCGTCCGCAACGAGCTCAAGAAGGGCCCAATAAACGCGGACGTCTTCCTGACGCATACGCACTGGGACCACATCATGGGCTTTCCCATGTTCACTCCCATATACGTACCGGGCACGACGCTGCGCATCCACGGACCGGTCAACTTCGAGGACGAGACCCTGGAGCAGATCATAGGCTCGCAGCTGTCCTACCGCTACTGGCCCGTGCGCCAGGACGAGCTGGCGGCCAAGATCAGCTACCAGAGCCTCAAGGAGACCCAGCTGGACCTGGGCGACGGCATCGTCGTCAAGACCAAGTACCTCAACCATCCGGTGCTCTGCCTGGGTTACCGCGTGGAGTACGAGGGTAAGGCCTTCGCCACCGCCTACGACCACGAGCCCTTCATCAACCTCTTCCCGACCGACCCGGCCCACCCGGACTACGACCCTATGATAGCCGAGGAGGGCGACAAGGCCGCCAAGGAGGAGAACGAGCGAATCGAGGCCTTCTTCGGGGGCGTCGACCTCCTCGTGCACGACACGCAGTACAGCGCCAAGGAGTACCTCGCGGGCAAGCAAGGCTGGGGGCACTCGTCCTTCGAGCACGCCATCAACGCCGCCAATCGCTCGGGCGTCAAGCGGCTCCTCCTCTTCCATCACGATCCTAACCGCTCCGATACCGAGCTGCAGGAGCTCGAGCTCTTCTACCAGGGTAAGATACGGGGCCGGACGCCCCTGCGCGTCGACGCGAGCCGCGAGGGCATGACGGTTCTGCTATAGGCCGGCTTGACAGCCGCCGCCACCGCGCGGACAATCGCCGCCGATGGGCACTACTACTACACCATGGTCTCGCGCCGCTACCGCCGCGCGAACGGGCCTGACCGCGGGCCTCAAGACCTCGCTCTACCTCCTGCGCATCATGGTTCCCGTCAGCCTCGCCGTGGCCCTCCTCAGGTGGAGCGGCGCCCTCGGCTGGGCCGCGGGGATCCTGGCCCCCGCCATGGGTCTCCTAGGGCTACCGGGAGAGGGGGCGATGGTACTCGTCAGCGCCGCCGCGCTCAACGTCTATAGCGCCGTGGCCGTCATCGAGGGCCTGTCGCTGTCCCCGCGAGAGATAACCATCCTGGCCATCATGTGCCTCTCGGCTCACAACCTCTTCGTCGAGACGGCGGTCATGAAGAGCTCCGGCTCCTCCGCTACCAAGATGGTCCTCCTACGCGTCGGAACGGCCGTGGCGCTCGCCGCCGTCCTCAACCTGCTCCTTCCGGCCTCAAGGGCCGGAGAGGCCGCGGCCGTCGCCCAGGCAGAGGCGGCCTTCCTGCCCGCCATGGCGGCCTGGGGGCTGTCGACGCTCAGGCTGGTCGTCAAGATAGTGCTCCTGGTCGAAGCCATCATGGTAGGCCAGCGCTTGCTCGAGGAATTCGGCGTCATGGACCTGCTCTCCAGGCTCGTGGCGCCCGCCATGCGAGTCCTCGGGCTATCTCGCGACGCGAGCTTCCTCTGGATCGTCGTCAACGCGGTGGGCTATGCCTACGGGGCGGGTATCATCGTAGACCGGGTCAAGGAGGGCAAGATGAAGCCCCAGGACGCCGACCTCTTCAACCATCACGCGGCGGTCTGCCACAGCCTCCTCGAGGATACGGCGCTCTTCCTGGCCATCGGCGTACCGCTCTTCTGGATCACCGTCCCTCGCCTGGCGGCCGCCCTGGTCGTCGTGTGGTTCGAGCGCATTCGCCGCCATCGCTTCAGGCGCTCCTTCCGGGTCGGGACGGCCTAGAGCCTCGCTAGCGTCGGGAACCTCGCCCGCGAACGCCCGGAGCCTAGGCTCCCTGGAAGAGGAGCCAGCCCGACGCGAGCCCTAGCCATGACACGGCCCCGCTCAGCTCGAGCAGCATGGCCGCGGCCAGCAGGACCAGCGCGACGATTCGCCACGGGCCGAGCAGACCGGCCTCGGGCCTCC
>CAZNNA010000012.1:0-22211 GCA_964573825.1 uncultured Treponemataceae bacterium | reverse complement strand
GCAGCTCGACGGCCTCGCGGCCGACGCGGCCGGCGTCGGAGAGGAGGCCTTCGGTATCGAGTATCTCCCAGCCGCCCTGGCGGGTGAGCCCGCGCGGGCCGTTGGCGGTGCGCAGCTGGACCACGTCGTCGCGGCGCGCCACGGCCTGGAGGCTCGTGCCCATGTAGTAGAGGCTCTGCTCGACGTCGGCTCCGTTGGTCGACGCTATCTCGTAGTCGTAGCGCCCGACCTCGACGAGGGAGGCCGTCTGTATGACCTCGTCCGAGGACTTGAGCCGTCCGCAGGCGTCGATGAGGAAGGCGTAGATATCGTTGGCCGGCTGGGCTGCCTTCCTGGCGCGCGGCGTCTCGTAGCGCAGCGCGGTAGCGGGGCGGACCGAGGCGTCGAAGCGATGCACGCCCTTGCCGGCGGCGGCCTTGGCGCAGGCGAGGGCCTTGGCCGCAGCGCGCGCGACGCCCTCGGGGCTCATGTCGGGCGTGCCCGAGTAGCCGAAGCAACCGCCGTAGAGCGCCTCGACCATGACGCCCTCGTCGAAGCCGCTCAGGGCCTGCTCGAAGGCGCCGTCGCGGGCCATGTAGTAGGAGGCGCTCGTCCGGCGCCGCCTGAGGCCGAGCCAAGCGGCGTCCTTGGCGGCGGCGGTCGCCGCGTCCAGGAGCCTCCGTAGATCGTTTCTCATGGGCTATCTCCTTTATCGATATGCATCGCGAGTGTAACGTTCAAATAAATTGAACGTCAAGGAGAATACTTCTATAAAGTCTTTTCTGGCTCTATACTGGCGGCGATGAAGGTGATCATTGTAGGCGGCGGCATGATAGGGCTCCATATAGCCCGGGAGCTCATCGAGGAGAGACGCGACGTCGTTATCATAGAGGCGGAACCGGACGCCGCGCGGCGGGCGAGCGACGAGCTCGACTGCATAGTGATAAACGAGGACGGAAGCAAGCCGGAGACGCTGCGCAAGGCCGGGGCGGGCGACGCCTCGTGGTTCCTGGCGCTCACGGGCTCCGACGAGGTCAATATCGTGGCCTGCGGCCTCGTGTCCGCCGAGTCCCAGGCGGTGCGCACGCTGGCCCGCATAGAGAACCCATTCTACTCGACCCTATCCGACGTGCAGCGCCAGGCCTTCGGCCTCGACGTCATAATCAACCCAGCGGCGGAGACGGCCGAGGCCATCGCCCGAATCGTGGACGAAGGCTTCGCCGAGGACGTGATCCCGCTGCACGAGGGACGGCTGCAGCTAAGGCTCGTCGCGGCCTCGTCGATGCCGGCCTACGTCGGCAAGGCCCTCAAGGACGCTCGCCCGGGGCTGCCCTCGGAACGCGGAGGAACGCGCGACGGCGCGAACCGAGGCGGTAACGGCGGCGCGGATTTCCTCGTGGTCGGCATCATACGCGACAAGGCCATGATAGTGCCGAGCGGCGATACCGAGATAGAGGCGAACGACTTCCTGTATCTCCTCGGACCGCCAGCGACCCTCGACGCGGGGCTGGGCGCCGTAGCCGGCATCAGGTCTGCCGCCAAGCGCATCCTGGTCGTCGGCGCTACGAAGATAGCTGAGCGGCTCGTCGCCCGGTTCCTGGAGGATGCCAAGCCCGGCCTCGTCGGGCGCCTCCTAGGCAGGCGGCGGCTCGTCACGATGATAGACTCGTCGGAGGCGGATTGTAAGCGCGTGGCGCGGGCCCATCAGGGCGTCGAGGTCATCCAGGCCGATAGCGCCGAGGAGGGCATTCTCGAAGGGGCCGGCATAGCCAGGGCCGACCTCGTGGTCTGCGCGACCGAGTCCCAGGCCTTCAACGTCCTTACGGCCCAGCTCGGCAAATTCCTCGGGGCCAGGAAATGCCTGGCGCTGACGACGAACGATCGCTACATGGCCTTGGGGCCGGCGCTCGACATAGACGCCCTCGTGAGCGTCAAGGACGTGGTCGCCGCCTCGGTCCTCGAGATAGTCAGGCGCGCTAATATTCGCACCATCCACGGCTTCTACGAGGACGACGTCGAGCTGGTCGAGCTACGCGTGGAGCCGGGCTCCGGCGTCTCCGGGCTATCGCTCAAGGAGATAGGCCTACCCAAGGGCGTACTCGTGGCCTTCGTCATGCAGGGAGAGAGCATGCTCGTACCGAGCGGATCCACGGTGCTCGAGGGCGGCTCCGTCATCGGCCTCGTGTCCCGCAAGAAGAGCATAGCCGGCCTCGAGCTGGTCTTCGGCGGTCCCGGTGGAGATTAAGCCCCTCGCCAAGGCGCTCTCGGCGCTCCTGGCCGTCGTCTCTGGCTTCATGGCCCTCTGCCTGGTCGTCGGCCTCCTCGCCGGCGAGGGCCTGGGGGCTCTCAGGGCCTTCGGCCCGCCCGTCGCCCTGGGCGCCCTCCTCCTTGCGCCGCTAGCCCTGGCGCTTCGCCTACGCCGAGGCATGGCGCTATCAAATCGCGCGGGCTATCTCTTCGTGACGCTCGCCTGGGTGCTGTCGGCCTCGCTCGGCGCCGCGCCCTTCCTGCTATCGGGCGCCGTGCCGACTATCGCCGACGCCTTCTTCGAGACCATGTCCGGCCTTACGACGACGGGCGCCTCCGTAATAACCGATATCGAGTCCCTGCCTGCCTCGATACTCCTCTGGCGAGCCATGACGCATTGGCTCGGCGGCATGGGCATAGTGGTGCTGACCGTGGCCATCTTCCCCCTGCTCGGGCTCAACGGACGCGCCGTGATGGAGGCCGAGGCGCCCGGGCCGCAGGTGGAGAAATTCATGCCCCGCCTATCGCAGACCGCCAAGGCGCTCTGGCTCATCTACCTGGGCCTGACGGTCGCGCTTACCCTGTTGCTCTTGGCGGGAGGCATGTCGCTCCTGGACGCGGTGACCCACGCCTTCGCGACCATGGCCACTGGCGGCTTCTCCACGCGCAACGCCAGCGTCGGCGCCTACGGCTCGGCCTACATCGACATCGTCCTGACGGTCTTCATGGTGCTCGCGGGGATCAACTTTACCCTGCATTGGAAGGCCCTTCGCGGCGAATTCCGGTCGGCGCTGCGCGATACCGAGCTTCGTGTCTACCTGGGCATCTTCGCGCTAGCGAGCGCCGGCGCGACCCTGGCCCTCTACCGCGCGGGCACCTACGACACGGCGTCGGAGGCCGCCCGATACGCGGCCTTCCAGGTCTCGTCGATCCTGACAACCACGGGCTACGCGACCGCCGATTACGCCCGCTGGCCGGCGACGGCCCAGGCGGTGATCTTCGTGCTGATGTTCGTAGGCGGTTGCGCCGGCTCGACGGGCGGCGGCCCCAAGGTGTCGCGGATAGTAACCTTGTTTAAGATGGGTACGTCGGAGATGCGATACCTCCTCAACCCGCGTGGCGTCTACGGCGTCTTCCTGGACGGCAGGCACCTACGCAAGAACGTCGTCTACGACATAGCCGCGATGGTCTTCCTGTATCTCATGGCGGCCTTCGCCTCGACCCTGGTCGTCGCGGCCTTCGGTTACGATATCCTTACGAGCCTCTCCGCGACCATGGCCTGCCTCGGCAACATAGGACCGGGCTTCGGCCTCGTGGGGCCCTCCTGTAACTACGCCTTCATGCCGGGTCCGCTCAAGACCTGGCTGTCCTTCATGATGCTCCTAGGGCGCCTCGAGGTGTATACGGTACTCATCCTCTTCACCCGAGCCTTCTGGCGGCGCTAGTGAACCGCGTTCCCGGGCGTTGCCGCCGCCTAGCGGGAACCAGGGTGCCGGGAGCGCTTCTCCTCGTACATCCTGTGGTCCGCGGCCGCTAGGAGGGCCTCGACGTCGACGCCCTCGTCGGGGTAGAGGGCGAGCCCTATGCTGGCCGAGCTGATCCGAGAGACAGAGCCTAGCTCGAAGGGACGCTCGAAGCAGGCCCTGAGCCGCTCGGCTACCTCGTCTATGCCGGCGTCGGCCTCGACGGGCGCTATGACGGCGAACTCGTCGCCACCGAGGCGCGCCACGGTGTCGCTACGGCGTACGGCCGCGGCCATGCGCGCCGCCGCCTCGGCGAGGAGCCTGTCGCCGGCGGCGTGCCCGTGGTCGTCGTTGACCGCCTTGAAGTCGTCCAGGTCCACCATGAAGACGCAGACCTTGGTACCGTCGCGATCGGCTCGGCGAGCCTCCATGCGCAGCCTGTCCCAGAAGAGCATCCGGTTGGGTAGCGTCGTGAGCTGGTCGTGGAAGGCCAGGTCCTTGAGGGCCACCCTCGTGGAAAGGAGCCCGTGGGCCGCGAAACCCGCGAACCCGCCGAGGGCGAGGCCGAGGCCCGATAGGGCGACGGCGAGCCAGCGAAAGCCCTGCCAGCCCTCCCGAGGCGCCGCCGACAGCGTCCAGGTGACGCCGGGCAGGCAGATATCAAGGCGGATGGCCTCGGGACCGAGGCTCCTCTCGTCCTTGAGGATGAAGATAGGCGTATCGCCAGGCGCGGCTCGGCGCTCGAGCGATATGGCGAGGCTAGGGTGGTCCACCATGCCGGATCGCCGGAGGAGGTCGTAAATATCGATGACGACGCTGGCCTGGCCCCAGTAGGCCGGACCCTCGGGGCCTTCCTTGAAAACGCCCATTCGGCTGATGAGTCCGGTGCCGCCCTGTACTAGCTCGTGGGGGCCGGAGATGACCGGGTTCCTGGTGTGCTTGGCGCGCTCCACGTCCGGAGCCTGGGCCGGTATCGTACTGAGGTCGCGGCCCAGGGCGCCCTTGTTAGGCTCGTAGGGGTGGACGTAGCGAAGCGTGGTGCCCTCGAGTATGGCGAAGTTCATTATGGAGTCGTCGCCCATGCGGAGGGCCTCGGTATAGGCCTTGAAGCCCTCGTCGTCGAGGGCCTTGGAGGAGGCCGCGAAGGCCACGAGGCCGCGTTCCAGGTTGATACGCGCGTTGAGGTCGGCCTCTATGGCCATGCGAACGGCGGAGGCCTCGAGCAGGGCCTTGCCGCGTTCGTACTGCGCTAGCCTCGCCGCCTGCGAGACGCCCGCGACGACGAAGAGGCCGGCGATGGCTACGCCCGCGGCTAGGCCTACGAGCCTGGCTCGCAGGAGCCTGAGCCCGCCCCCTCGTTCGTCTCCTGGATCGTATGCGCGCATACCCTAAGACTATGCGGGAGGGCGGCGGGACGCAAGCCCCGTCCACGGATAGCTCTGCATGTAGAAACGCATGGCGTACTTGACGTTCCGCCGCTCTACGGTTACACCTGTCCCAGTACCTTCGAGAGGGCGCCTAGGGTTCCTCCCGGGTCGCGGCTAGCCGCGGCGCGGGGACGAGACCGAGCGACGCCGGCGGCCGCGTGTCGGCCGCGACACCCATGGGATAAAAGCCCGCGGACGGAGTCTCGATCGATTTCGGGGCCCGTCCGTCCGCCCGACTCGGTCTTCTCGACTTGGTTCGTCCCCGGTTGGATAGCGGCCCCGCGTTCGCGGAGGCTCCCATGACCGCAATCTCTGCTCGCAACCTACGCAAGACCTTCTCGTCGAAGCTACGCCCGCAGGGGCGCTTCTCGTCGCTCCGCTCGCTCGTGTCGCCCGAGTACCGCGACGTGGAGGCCGTGAGAGGCGTCTCCTTCGACGTCGAGGAAGGCGAGACCGTGGCCTTCCTGGGACCTAACGGCGCCGGCAAGTCCACGACCATCAAGATGCTCATGGGCATACTACAGCCCTCGGGAGGTTCCGCCCGCGTCCTCGACCTCGATCCCGCCAAGGATAGGCTGGAGCTGTCCAAGTACGTGGGCGCCGTCTTCGGCCAGAAGAGCCAGCTCTGGTTCCACCTGCCGCCGTCAGACTCGTTCCGGCTCCTCGGGGCCATCTACGAGATAGAGGAGGACGACCGTCGCTGGCGCGAGGCCGAGCTGGTCGAGCGCTTCGGCATAGGGCCCTACATGGACGTGCCCGTGCGCAAGCTGTCGCTCGGCGAGCGCATACGCTGCGAGATAGCCGCCAGCCTCCTGCCCGCGCCCCTCGTGCTGTTCCTGGACGAGCCGACGATAGGCCTGGACGTCGTCGCCAAGCGCGAGGTCCGCCGGCTCCTGGCCGAGACGGCCAAGGCCGACGGTACCACGGTCTTCCTGACGAGCCACGACATGGGCGACATCGAGAAGGTCTGCAAGCGCGCCATCATGATCCACCACGGCAGCGTCGTCCTGGACGAGTCGATGAAGGACCTTCGGCACCGCACCATGTCCCGCAAGTACGTGGGCGTCCGCTACGCCGGGCCAGCCGACCTCGAACTGCCCGGGCTCCCTCCGGTCAAGCGCACCGACAGGGCGGCGAGCTTCGAGGTGGATACGCGCAAGCACGCCCTGGGAGAGGTCGTCCGGGCCCTTGCCGCCCGAGGCGAGCTCGAGGACATCACCATAGAGGACGAGCCCCTGGAGAACGTCATAGCCGGTATCTACGCCACCGAGAGCGAGTCGGCGGCCCTGGCCTACGGGGCCGGGCGCTCGGTCGAGGCGAGGATCCCGGAGGCGGCCTACGGAGGCCTGGATGCGTAGCGCCTCGTCGGCCCTCCGGCTCTACGTCGCGGCGGCCTCGACGTCGCTCCGCGAGCGGGCCGCCTACGCGGGTAACTTCGTGGGCGCCATGTTCACCTACGCGCTCTTCGTCTTCATCTTCTCGCGCGTATGGGCGGGCGCCTTCGCGTCGTCAGAGACCATCGTCGGCTATACCCTGGGCATGGCCGTCTGGTACTTCATCGTGGCGGAGGTACCGAGCTTCGGCTTCGGGCGCTTCTTCCAGGCGCTGTCGCGCGACATGAAGAGCGGTCAGGTCGCCTATACCCTGGCCCGGCCCTACGACTACCTCCGCTACTGCCTGGCCGAGCGACTCGGTGGCTCGCTCGTCGAGGCGGGCGTCATCCTGGCCGAGGGCCTGGCCATTGGCCTGTTCCTCGCGGGACCCCTGCCGGCGGCCGGGCCGGGCCCGGTCTACGAGCTGGCGCGGGGCGCGGCGGTCGTCGCGTCGCTCCTCCTGGCGGGGCTCCTCAATTTCTACCTGCAGGCGGCCATAGCCATGACGGCGCTCTGGCTCGAGGAGAACGAGGCCTTCTTCTGGATCTTCCAGAAGTTCGCCCTGGTGGTGGGGACGCTCATCCCCATCGAGTTCCTGCCTGACGCGGCGGCCCGCGTCGCTCGCTGGACGCCCTTCCCCTACCTGTCGTACGCGCCGGCCCGCATAGCCGTCGCCTTCTCCCCGGCGGAGGCCCTGTCGCTCCTCGGCGCGCAGGCGCTGTGGATAATCGCGGCCGCCGCCCTGGCCCGCGCCGTCTTCCGCTTCGGGAGCCGGCGCCTGTCGCTCAACGGAGGCTGAGCCATGACCAGAACCTCGCTACCGGGCGGCTACGCCCTGGGCCGTCTCCGAGCCTACGCCCGCTTCATGGGGGCGGCGTTCGTCGCCAACGCCAGGGCGGCGCTCGAGTACCGCGTCAACTTCATCTTCCAGTTCTTCGGCATGATGCTCAACAACGCCGCCTTCGCCGCCTTCTGGCTGGTGCTGATACGGCGAACGGGCGCGGTGGGCGGCTACGGCTTCTCCGACGTCATGCTCGTCTGGGCCTTCGTGTCCACGTCCTTCGGCCTGGCCCACGTGCTCTTCGGCAACATACGGCAGCTGGGGCGCATCATCATGGAGGGCGGCCTGGACGTCTACCTCCTGCAGCCCAAGGACGTCTGGGTCAACGTCCTCTGCTCCAAGACCATCGTCTCGGCCTGGGGCGACTTCGCCTACGGCTTCATAGTGCTCGCCCTGTCGGCCGGCACCGACCTGGAGCGCGTCCTCCTCTTCTCGGCCTTGGTGATACCCGGCGCCCTCATCTTTACCGCGACCTTCGCCGCGGCCGACAGCCTGGCCCTCTTCATGGGCAACGCCTCGTCGATATCGAGCGCCCTCACCGAGTTCATGCTGTCCTTCTCGCTCTACCCCGAGGGCATCTACGGCCAGGGCCTGCGCTGGGCGCTCTATACCGTCGTGCCCTCGGGCTTCGTAGCCTTCATGCCGCTGCGCGTCTACCGCTCCCTGGGCTGGTCCCAGGTACCGTGGCTCTACCTCGCGGCGGCCGCCTACGTGGCCCTGTCCTACGGGCTCTTCAGGGCGGGCCTCAGGCGCTACGAGTCGGGTAACCGCATGGACGCGCGGGTGTAGCCCCGGAAAGGATCATCAACCGATGCGTATCAAGTCCTCTCGCCTCCCGGCCCTGCCTACGGAGATCTACGCCCTGTTCGCGGTACGCCTCGTCGTGTCGGCCGGCTCGTTCGTCGGTCCCTTCCTGGCGATGATGCTGACTATGAAGCTGGGCTACGACGAGGCCCGGGCGGGCGTCTTCATGTCCGTCGTGTCCGTGGCCTCGGCGCTCGGACTCGTCGTAGGCGGCAAGCTCGGCGACGCCTTCGATAGGCCTCGCGTACTGCGTACCCTGCAGGCTATGACCGCGGCGGCCTACGCCGCCTGCGCCCTCATGGGCTTCAACGCCGCCACGCCTTTCATCATAGTCTTCGCGATGGGAACGCTCAACGGTACCTGGCCCATCATAAACGCCATAGTCGCGGACGCGGCGCCTGCCGACCGGCGCAAGGAATCCTTCTCGCTCCTGTACTGGGGTAATAACATCGGCTTCTCGATAGGGCCCTTCGTGGCCGGGCTCCTCTTTACGAGGGCTCCGCGGGCCCGGTTCCTCGGCAACGCCGTCGCCTTGCTCGCCGCCGCCCTGATAGTCAGCCGTTTCGCGGGCGGCGCGCGCCGCCCCGGGGTTCCCGCCGCTACGTCCCCGGGAGGAACGTCGCCCGGAGCGCGGGATCCCGGGGCCTCGTCGCTCTGGGCGGTATTCAGGCGGAGCCCCGTCCTGCTCCTGTACTCCGCCGGGGCGGTCCTGACCGCCTTCGTCTACAACCAGCACACCTTCGCGCTGCCCGTGTTCCTGAACGACGCCCTCGGCGAGGTCGCGGGGCCCGAGGTGTTCGGCGCCGTCATGATGACCAACGGCCTGACCGTCGTCGCCCTGACGGGGCTCGTCGTCCTAGCGTCCAGGCGCTTGCGCTCCCTGACCTCCGTGGCGCTGGCCTCGGTGTTCTACGCGATAGGCTTCGGGGGCTACTACCTGGTAGGCGGCTCGCGGTACGGCGCACCCCTGGCCCTGGCCGCCACGGCGGTCTGGACCGTCGGCGAGATACTCGGCAGCACCAACGGTAACGCGTTCATAGCCGAGCGCTCGCCGCCCGAGTTCCGCAGCCGGGTCAATTCCGCCGTATCGTTCTGTTACATAGCGGGCAACGCGCTGGCGCCGCTGGTCGCGGGCCCGCTGGCCAGGCGCTACGGCAGCGCGGCCGTCTGGCCCTTCGTCGCCGCCTGCGCACTGGCCTCGGCCGCCTTCATGGCCTTCGTCGACAGGCTCGACGCCAGGGCGACGCCCCGGGGTGAAGCCGGAGGGCGACGCCCCGGGGCTTGATTTCTGGGCCGAAAGGCTTACTATGGGTGCATGGCTCGCCCTCGCGCCTTACGGTACGCGAAACCCCTGCTCGCCGCTGCCTTGGCCGCCGCCTTGTCGTCGGTCGCCTGCGCCATTGACCTGCCCTTTCCCGACGGGACGCTCGACCTGAGCGTAACGGCGAGCCAGGGCGCGTACGCCGATAGGATACGCGTGGAGTGGCCCGCGGTGCCGGGCGCGAGCGGCTACCGCGTCTACGCCTCCGCCGCCAGGAACGGCGCATTCGAGCCCTTGACGGCCCAACCGGCGTCCGGGCTCGTCTACGATTTCTCGGCCCTCGCCGCGCCGTACCTGCACTACTTCAAGGTGAGCGCCATCAAGGCCGGCGTGGAGACGCCGCTCTCCCCGGAGGCGGAGGGCTGGGCGAGCCCGGCCCGGCTCGAGGTCGACGCGTCGGCCCCGGGCGAGCTCAGCCTGAGCTGGGACGCGGTGCCGGGCGTCGGCGCCTACATAGTGGAGTACGCCCTTCGCGAGACGGGGCCCTTCTATATCGTTGGCAACTCTTCTACGGGGCTCAAGGCCGTTGCCGATGCCGCGTACGCCTGGGACGGGACCGTCGCCTTCGCGTGGGCGACGTGGGCCTCGCGGCTATCGATACGCCTCGTTCGCCCGAGCCGCTCGGTCTGGCTCAGGGTACGGGCGGTCGTCGGTACCAATCGCAGCCGCGGGGGCATCGTGGCCTGGAGCGCCCCGTGAGCCGCCTAGCGATCGGCGCCAGGGTACTGGCCGGCGGATTGGTCGCCGTCTTGGCCATGACCACGGCCTCGTGCGCGCTCCTCTACCCGGGCAACGATCCCGTCGTGGAGCTTACCAGGGTCTATGACGATGCCGATCTGGACGGCTATCTATTCGTCGAGTACCGGGTGACCAATCGCGGTACCGGTACCATCCCCGCCGGCTCTCGGGTCGAGTTTACCGCCTATCTCTACGATACGGCCAAGGGGAAGGAGGTCGCCTTGGACTTCTGGGACGCGCAGTTCCCCCTTCGCGGCCTTTCCCAGGGCCGATCCCTGCTGGCCCACAAGTCGGTGAAGTATTACGCGACCGTGCCCGAGGCCGACCTCGACGCCTCGCGTTCCTGGGTGGCCGTGCGCGGCGTGGTACTATCGCCGTGAGGGCGCGACTAGCCTCGGCGTCGCGAACCCTCGTCCGGCTGGCTCTCGTCCTGTCGGCCCTCGCCGCGCTATCCGTCGCCTGCTCCCCGGAGCCGCCCGATATCGAATTCCTCTGCGGCAAGCCCAGCTGGGACGATCACGGACGCATAGGGACTACCTATAGCATCGCCTTCGGTACGGGCGTCCTCGCCATGCCCTGGGACTGCGACGCCATCGTCTCCCTGGACATCTACGACGGCGACGGCTACGTCTATCGCGTGGCGGCCTACGTCCTCGACGTCGAGGCGACGGTCGAGCAGCCCGACTTCAGTAACCCGTTCTTCTCCCGTACGGTGACCCTCGAGCTCGGCTGGGACGATATAGAGGCCGGCGAGTGCCGCTCCGCCCTCACGGGCGAGCCGGTATCGGGGGCGGCGCGCTCGTCGGCCTCGTACACCCTAGGCGTACGTACCATCAGGGATATCGCGCCCTACGACGTGGTCCTGCAGCCCCGGAACGTGCTCCTCAATCCCGCCTGGTATAGGCTCCGCTTCGAGCCCCTCGTCAACCAGGGAGCCTTGACCGGCTATACCGCCAGGAGCGTCAAGCACTAGGAGCGCGTCGCTTCCTCGATCAGCTGGAGCTTGCCTACGCCCCCTAGCCCGCTTGGACCGTAGCGGGCCCTCCCTTGCCTGGCGTGGCTAGTCGTGCTACCACTACGGGCCATGGACACGACCGATTTTACCTTCAGGCGCCTCGCCGAGGCCGATAGGGCGGACATCCTGGCCATCAGCGCCAAGGTTTGGGACGGCGACGACTACCTTCCCGCCTCGCTGGACGACTGGCTCTCCGACGGCGAGGGAGTCTTCAACGGCTGCTTCGTAGATGACCGTCTCATAGGCTTCGGCCGGGTCGGCTTCATAGCGCCGGGGCACGCCTGGCTCGAGGGGCTCCGCAAGGACCTGGACTGCGGCCTGCGCGGGGTAGGGCGGGCGCTCTGCCTGGAGGGGCTGCGTTTCCTCTCCGCGATCGAGGGGCTGCTCTCCGTGCGCTTCTCGGCCTACGCCCACAACCCTGAGACCATCGCGCTCAACGAGGGCATAGGCTTCCGCCGCCTCGCCGCCTACAGCATCAAGTCGAAGCGACTGCCAGGCGATCCCCAGGGTAAGCCGGCCTTCGGGGCGGCCCTCGAGCGGCCCGCCGTCGGTTCCTACCGTGTAATGCCGTCCGGGGAGTCCTTTGCCCGGGCGGCCGCCGTCGAGCGGCTCCGCGAGCGGGGTTGGCTCTCTGGCTTCCGCCTAGAGTCCTGGAAGGCCTATCCCCTCGACGCGACGCCCGCGCTCCGCGGCGGCGATATCGTCATCGAAGCCGGCGGGGGGCTCGCCCTCGGATCGCTCGACCCGCTCAAGCGGCAGGCTAACGTCGTCGCCTTCGACGCGAAGGACCAAGCGACGGCCCGGCTCGTCCTCGGAGCCTTCGAGTCCGTCATAGCGGAGGCCGGCTATACCTACATCGAGGCGGTGACGCACCGAGACCCAAGGCTCCTGGCCCTGCTCGACGCCTGCGGCTACGAGAGCTGGGAGAGCGAGGACGACTTCCTGCTGTACGAGTGGCCACCGGAGCGCCTGGGCGAGCTGGCCGAGGTCGCCGCGCGCTGGCGCTAGCCGGCGACGACGGCGCTAGCCGGCGACGACGGCGCTAGCCGGCGACGACGGCGCTAGCCGGCGAAGAACCTTGACAGCAGCGCGTAGACCTCGGGGTAGGCCCGCTCGAGCCGCAGCGGCGCGTCGAAGAAGCACTCGCAGGCGACGGCGAAGAACTCGCTCGGGTGCTCGGCGGCGTAGGGGTCGAGGGGGAGCCTGGCGCCTCGGTTCCATCGGCGCCCGCGGGAGCCGCGCTCGGCGCGCTCCCGCAGGTCGGCGTAGGCCTCGGTAAAGGCCGCGCGCCACTCCGCGCGGCTCATCGAGCGAGGGAGGGGAGGGCAGCCGTCCATCGCGCCGTCGCGGCCGTCGAGCTTATGGGCCATCTCGTGTATCACGACGTTATAGCCGTCGCCGAGGCCCGACTCGCGCACGTCCGGCAGCGACAGGATGACCGGCCCGAGCTCGGTGACGCGGCCGGACAGCTCGTCGGCGTACTCGGTGACGACGCCGGCCTCGTCCGTATCGCTCATCTCGTGGACGAAGGCGTCGGGCGCGACGAGTATCGTCGACCAGTCGTCGTACCAGGACGGGCCGAGCCTCAGGACGGGCAGGCAGGCGAGGAGGGCCACGGTCGCCCGGTCCGCCTCGGACAGGGCGACGCCTTCCATGGGGCTCAGCGCCTTGGCGTCGAGGAACCAGGCGGCCAGGCGCCTCAGCGCGGAGGCGTCCTCCGGGGCCAGGGCCAGGAGGGCCGGTCGGCGACGGCTGGCGGCGGCCCAGGCCTCCTCGGGCATCTCGTCGTAGCCCGAGGGCCGTCGCCTCCGCAGGAAGGAGAAGAGGCCCAAGGCGGGCTTACTTCACCTTTATGAACACGAACTTGGCCAGGCCCAGGTAGCGCTCCGTCGGCTTGGAGGCGGGTCCGAGCGTGAAGAAGCTGAACAGGACCTTGTTCTCGCGCTTATAGCCTACCTTGACGACGAGGTCGGCCCCGGTCTGGGCTATGGCCTTGGCGATGTCCCTGAGGACTCCGGTCGCTCCTTCCTGGCTCTTGGCCACCTGCTGCTTCTCGTAGTAGGCGCCGAAGTCCGCTATGGACGGATTGGTCACGTAGAGCAGCGCTCCCAGCGCGGCTAGCGTCAGGGCGGTCTTGATGAATTTCATCGGGGTCCTCGCTTTCCGGTTCCACTCGAAGAACGATACCCCGGCATGCCGTAACGCGCAAGGGCGAGCGGGGCGAGCGTTAGGCTTGACCCCGCGGAACCTAGGCCGTACCATGCCTAGGCCATGAAACGAGTAGCCTTTACCCTCGCGCTGGCGCTAGCGTTCGCGCGGGCTTCCGGCGGGGCCTACGCCCAGTTCGTCGACCTAGGTTCGTCTCCGGTGTTCGTCCGAGTCGGCTTCGACGAGGCCTGGCTCGAGCGCGCTCCCCGCGTCGACGACCCCGCCTGGACCGTCCTGCCGCCGACCGAGGGCAAGCGAGCCCTGGAGATGCGCTCGCTAGGGCTGCCCGGCGCTCCGGGCGGCGGAACCTGGTCCCTGCTATCGAGGGAGCCCGTCGAGTATACCGTCATCATGCCCTTCCAGGCCGGCTACGATCTCCTGAGCGCCGGCGACCCTGCCCTGTACCTACGGCACGTCGGCCAGCAGTGGGCAGTGTACCTGAACGGAGTCCTCCTGCGCGACGAATTCGTCCGCTCCGGCTCTCGCCTCGTCGAGCGATCGCTCCGCGACGCGCTCGTGCCCCTCGATACGCGCCGCCTGGCCCGCGGCGACAACGTACTGGCCTTCAGGCTGCGGGGCGACCCGGTGGACGACCGCACCGGCTTCAATCGCGCGGGCCCCTACGTCATCGGCTCCTACCGGGCGCTATCGGCCGGCAATAGCGAATTCCTCATGCTGATGTTCATAGGCGTCTACGCCTTCTTCGCCCTCTACCACGGGGCCCTCTACGCCATGCGCCCGAGGGAGTCGAGCAACCTGTTCTTCTGCCTGTCCGCCTTGCTCGTGGCGCTCTACCTTTGGTCCAGGACCGGCGTCGCGACGGGCCTCGCTGCCGATACAGCCATCCTACGGCGCCTGGAGTATTCCTCGCTCTTCCTGTCCTTGCCGGCCATCACGGCCTTCCTCGAGTCGGTGCTTCGGCCCCGGCGTTCCCTCTTTACCCGCGGTATCGCCGTCGCCTGCGCGCTCCTCGTAGCGCTCGGCTTCTTCCTGCGGCTCGAGCCCCTCCTCCAGGCCTGGTACGCGCTGGCCCTGGCCGGCATAGCCTATTCGCTTGGACCGGTCGTCGGAGGCGCCCTCGTGGCCGAGTTCCGGGCGCGCAAGGCCGGAGCCTCGCCGGTAGCGCTCGCCCGGGCCTTGATCGCCAGCCCGCCAGGGCGCGTCGCCCTCGGCGGCCTGACCCTCGGCGCGGCCGTCGCCGCCGACGTCTGGCTCGTGGCCGCGGTCGGCGGCTCGGTCTCGTATACCGGTTACGCCTTCTTCGCCTTCATCATGCTGGCCGCCACCGTTCCGGCCGAGCGCTTCTCCGCCATGCGCGCCCGCGTAGAGGCCATGAACGCCGGGCTCGAGGCCGAGGTCGAGGCCCGGACCGCCAGCCTCTCGTCCGCGGCGGCGGAACGAGCCCGCCTTAACGACGAGCTGTCCGACGTAACCGCGCGGCTCTCGGCCATGGTCAAGGAGGCCGAGCGCGACATGCGCGCCGCCGCGGCCGTGCAGCGGGGCTTCTACGCGGCTCGCCCGCCGAGCGACGCCGCCTGGGACGTCGCCAGCGTCTTCGAGCCGGTCGCCGGCGTCTCCTCCGATTTCTACGACTTCTACAGGCGCGACGAGGCCCTCGCCGGGCTGTCGCTCGGGCGCGTCTCGGGCGAGGGCATAGGGAGCGGACTCCTAGCCGTATTGGTTCGCAATATCATGGCCCGAGGCATGCTGGATGCCGACGACGCGCCGCTTCCCGAGGCCCTGGACGCCATAAATCGCGCCCTCGTCCGCGAGCTGTCGGCCTCGGGCGCCACCGTCGGCTGCGTTACGCTCAGGCTGGAGGGCGAGAGCGTCGCCTGCGCCAGCATGGGCCACGCGCCGCCGCTCCTCCGCTCGGCGCTCGACGCCCGGGTGAGCGTCGTAGGCGGCGCGAGCGGCCGGAACGGAACCGGCGGCCTAGCGCCCAACGGCAAGGCCGCCGGGCCGGAGCCCTTGGCCTCCCCGGCGCTCGGGCGCGACGATTTCGCCGTATCCATCGCTACGCCGCGGTTACGGCGGGGCGACGCCCTGCTCGCGTACTCTCCCGGCCTCGCGGCCGGAGGCGCCGACGGGGACGTCGCCGGCCTGCGTCGCCTAGCCGATGCCTTCTCCAAGGCCGACGATTCGAGCGCCGAATCCATCCTGGCCTCGGTCATGCTGGACTATAAGAACCGGGTACCCATGGCCAGGCGTAAGGACGACGTCGCCGCCATCGTGCTCCTGCGACGCTAGCGCCTCCCGGTCCTGACGCCGGGCTCGGCGGATAGCGGATCCTCGGGCCAGCGGTGCCGCGGATAGCGCCTGGCCATCTCGGCGCGTATCGACGGATAGGCGCCTCTCCAGAAGCCCGCGAGGTCGCTCGTGACCTGGAGCGGCCTATCGGCCGGCGAGAGGAGCTCGAGGGCCATGGGCTCGCCGCAGGCCTCGGGGCCGCGCCCCAGGCCGAAGAGTTCCTGTATCCGAACCGCGAGCCTGGCCGGGCCCGCCGCGGGATAGCTCGGCCTTAGGCGCCGGCCGCCCGGGGTGACGACGAAGGCCGGCGCGGCCGCCTCGAGCCGCTCGAGCGCCGCCCTGCCAAGCGCGGCCTCGAGTATCCCCAGGAGCCCTCGGGCGTCCAGGACCGGGCCGTCGGCCGATAGCCAGGCCGGGGCCTCCCGCCCGAGGCGCTCCGCGAGAGCCTCGTCGTCCCAATCCCCCAGGCTCGGTTCCGTCCGCGTCGAGGCGAAGCGGGACCGCTCGACCAGGGAGCGAGAATCGGCGTCCCAGGGGAGCCAGTCGAGGCCCTCGCGCCCGAGGCGGTCGGCGAAGGCCGCCTCGAGGGCCGCGCGCGGAGCCGACGCCATGCGGCGTTCCGATAACGTTAACGCCCCGTAGCGCCTCGTTTCCCAGGCCGAGGCGGCGAGGCCGCGCCACCGAAGCTCGACGACGCTCCGGGCGCCGCGCTCGAGGGCCGCGCGGGCGGCCTTGTCGCCTACGGGCGTCGCGAGCCTGATGCGGCCGAGCGGGTCGCCGGCGTCGACGTCCGCCGCCAGGAGCCACTCGGCGCGGGGCGGCGACAGGACGGCCGAGGCCCTGCGGCCCGAGGCGAATTCCCAGGTCCCGCCCTCGGCGCGCCTGGCGAGTCGATCGGGATAGCCCGGGGCCAGGATGTCGCCGAGCCGGTCCAACGCCGGCCACGCGGCCTCGGCTGCTATCTCGATATCGACCCCGGCCTTGCCCCTGCGCGGCGCGGCGCCGGCCCTGGCGAGGATGCGACCGGCTTCCTCGCGGAGGCGCCTTCGGGCCGTCCCGTCCGTCCGGCCCGAGAGAAGGGCCTCGAGGGCGTCGCGGAGATCGCCCGAGGGATTGTCGCCGTAGGGCTCGGCGAGGAGGGCGGTCGCGAAGGCCGCAGCGTCCAGGGCCCCGCCATCGCCGGAATCGGCGGCCGCGATGACGGCGGCCGCGGAGCGAGGGTCCGTGCCCAGGCCCGCGGCTCTCCGCCCGGCGGCCGTCGCCGGCCCGTAGGGCGACGCGTCGCCCCTCGCCTCAACGAGCCCTAGGTCGACGAGCAGGGCTGCGGCCGCGTCCCAGGCGTAGCGGGGCGGCGGCTCGAGCCACCGTATCGAGTCCTGGGCCGAGGAACCGCGCAGCGCCGCCTCCAGGGCCATGCCCGACAGCTCGATGCGGGCCAGCTCCGGCCCGCGCGAGGGGCGCAGCAGGTCCGATTCGTCCCAGCAGCGCAGGCAGAGCCCCGGGCCTAGCCTTCCCGCCCGGCCCCGGCGCTGGTCGGCCTCGGCTTGGGATACTCGCTCGGTGACGAGGCGGTTGAGCCCGCTCGGCGCGTGCAGGCGGGAGAGCCTGGATAGGCCTGAGTCGACGACGGCCGTGACGCGGGGCACGGTCAGGCTGGTCTCGGCTATGCTCGTGGACAGGATGACGCGCCGCCGCTCGCCGGGCCGGGGCGCGATCACCGCGCGTTGCTCGGCCAGGCCCATCGAGCCGTGGAGCCGCCGCGTCTCGGCCTCCGCTAGGTTGCCCAGGGCCGCCTCGGCCTCGCCTATCTCGCGCAGGCCGGGCAGGAACACGAGGATGTCGCCGACCGAGTCCCCGAGCGCCTCGCCCACGGCGCGGGCCACCGAGTCGGCGAGCCTTTCTCCCGCGCGGAGCGGGCGGTAGCGCGTCTCCACGGGGAAGAGTCGGCCGGGCACCGCCATGGACGGGCAGCCTAGGTAGGCCGCCACGGGGCCCGCGTCGAGCGTCGCCGACATGACCAGTACCGATAGGCCGTCGCGAGCCTCGGCCGCCTCGGCGGCCAGCGCCAGCCCCAGGTCGGCCCAGGCGGAGCGCTCGTGGAATTCGTCAAGGATAACGAGCGATACACCGCTCAGGAACGGGTCCTCCTGCGCCATGCGCGCGAAGACCGCTTCCGTCACGAACTCCACCCGCGTCCGGGGGCCGACCCGGGTCTCGCCCTTGACCCGGTAGCCGGCCATGCCGGGAGCGGTGCCTCCGCCTCCGCCTGCTCGGTCGCCCTCGCCTCCCGGCGCGGCCCCGAGCAGCTCGTTCACCCGCGCCGCCGCCGCCACGGCGGCCAGTCGGCGCGGCTCGAGGACGATGATCCTGCCGGGTAGCGAGCCCGAGGCGGCGAGGTAGGCGGGGATGGCCGTGGTCTTGCCCGCGCCCGTCTCGGCGGACAGGACCAGGTGGCCGCGCGCTAGGGCGGCCCGTATCGCCGGCAGGTGGGCATGGATGGGTAGGTCGTCGAGCCGCATGGAGTGGAGCATGCCCTGGGGCGGCTCCCGGTAACAAGGGCCCCTCGGGAAGGCGCCCGCGCGGGAGCGTTCTCGTACCCGGGACCGGTTATTCCCGTTACGAACCTTCTCGATTCATGTATACTGGGCACGTGAGCCAGTTCGACGCTATAGGAAGCGGCCTCGTCGCCGAGAGCCCCGGCATAGGGCTCTACGCCGAGCGGGGGCTCCACGCGGCGCTCAAGGCGCGCTACGCGGCCGCGCCCGGCGCCCGGCTCGAGGCCCGGGTGGCGGGCAAGGTCGTCGACGTGGCCCTGCCCGCCGAGCTCGTCGAGGTGCAGACGCGTAACCTCGGCTCCATAGCCGACAAGCTCCTCCACCTCGCCTGCGTCATGCCGGTGCGCGTCGTGCACCCCATCATCGTGGAGACCCTCGTCCAGCGCGTCGACCCGTCGGACGGCTCGGTCGGGCCCGCCAGGCGCTCGAGGACGAGGCGCGACCTCTACAGCCTCTTCGACGAGCTAGTCCGCGCGACGACGATCATCGCCTCGCCCAACCTGCGCTTCGACGTGCTCCTCGTGCGGGTCAGGGAGGTCCGCATAGCCGACGGCTCGGGATCCTGGCGCCGCAAGGGCGTACGGGTGCTGTCTCGCGATCTCGACGAGGTGGTCGCCGCGACCAGTCTCGATAGCCGCGGCGACTGGCTCGGGCTCATCCCGGGAGAACCCGGGGAGCCCTACGACTCCGCCTCTCTCGGCGCGGCCATCGGCATAGCCCCGGCGCGCGCGCGTAAGCTGCTCTACGCCTACGCCAGGGCCGGGCTCTTGGCGGAGGCCGGCAAGTCGGGCCGGCGCAAGCTATACGTTCGAGCGCCCTACGGCCCCGAGGCCCCGGGCGGGGGGGATGGCGAGTGAGGCTGCTCTACGATATCCATTGCCACGCCATGACGCTGGCCCGGCCTGCCATAGGGCGCTTCGTAGATGCCTTCCTGTCTGGCGGGCTCGAGTCGTTCTTCTCGCAGGTCGCGGCCCCCGGCTACCTCATGTCGGCCATGGCCCTGAGCCGCGGCGATACGGTACGTAACCTGCTCGCGGCCGTGGAGAACGATCCGGCGGCCCTGCTCGGGCTCATCGAGGACGACCTGGCCGGCGCCTACGCCCGGGAGGGGCGCCGGGTCGTCGGTCCGTCCGGGCCCGAGCTGCTCGGCGAGCGCTGGGACGCCTACCTGGTCTGCCCCCTCGTGATGGACTTCGGCGCCCGCGCCGCCGGGGCGCCTACGTATTACTCGAGGCCGCCGCGCAAGTCGCTCGAGGAGGGCGTCCGGGAGATACTCTCGGGCGTCGCCGGCTACCGGCGCGAGCGCCCCGACGGTCGCCTCGTCGTGCGGCCCTTCCTGGGCATAGACCCCGGCGGCAGGGGCGCCGCCGCGACGGAGGCCGCCCTGGACCGCTACTTCGCCGGCTACTCCCGGCGCCCCGGCGCCCAGCTCGCGGCCTTCCGGGCCTCCGCTCGATGGAAGGGCGACCCTCGCCGCCCGCCGCGCGGTAGCTTCGCCGGCATCAAGCTCTACCCGCCCCTCGGCTTCGATCCCTGGCCGCAGGACCCGGCCGAGCTCGACGCGACGCGGCTGCTCTACGCCTTCTGCGAGCGCCGAGGCGTACCCCTCGTCGTCCATTGCGACGACCAGGGCTACCGCACGGTGGGCCTCGGCAAGGCCATGGCCGTCACCGACCCCGGCCGCTGGGGCGCCGTCCTCGCCGAGTTCCCGGAGCTCGTCGTCGACTTCGCCCACTTCGGCGAGCGCTACCTAGGGCGCCAGCGAGACCGGGAGACCTGGACCAGGGCCATCGTCGCCCTCATGGACCGTCACCCGGGCGTCTACGCCGACGTGGCCTTCAACGGCTGCGACCCGGCCTACTGGGCCAGGCTCGCCCGCTTCATCGAATCGCTGCCCTCCCGGGCCGTCGACGTCGTCCGCGGTCGGCTCCTTTTCGGCACCGACTTCGTCATCAGCCTGGCCAAGTCCCGCTCCTACCTGGACTACGTCCTGGACTTCGCCTCGGGGCCCCTCGACCCGGCGCTCAAGCGCGCTATGATGGCTGAGAACCCCGAGCGCTTCCTGTTCGGTAGGCCCGCGACGGAGTAGGCGCGGCCTCGTCCCCGTCGTCGCGGCGTTGAGCCTACGACGTCGCCCCCGCGCCTTGCCCCTCCAGCCAGGCCTCCAGGGCTGCCAGGGCCTCGGGCAGGTTGGCCCGCCCGAAGCCGATGCGGAAGTGCGAGCGCTCGTAGCCGTAGAGCGAGCCGGGCAGGAGGAGGACGCCCGACTCGGCGACGAGGCGGTCGGCCAGGGCCTCCGCGTCTACGCCCTCCGCGAGCCGCGGGAAGGCTATCGAGCCGCCCTCCGGCGCTATCCACGAGGCGAAGCCCGGCCGCCGGGCGAAGAACGACTCGAGCAGGGCCACGTTCCTGGCGACTATGCCCCGGTTGCGGGCCGCTACGTTCTCCAGGTTCCGTACGGCTATCTCGGCTACTAGCTCGCTCGGCGCCGACGAGCAAATCGAGTTGTAGTCCTTGACCACGGCCACGGCGTCCAGGATGTCGGCGCGCCGCGAGGCCAGCCAGCCTATGCGGAGGCCCGCCAGGCCCGCGTGCTTACTGAGCACGTCCAGGGCCACGCCGTTCTCGTAGGCCTCGCAGACCGAGGGCAGGCGGGCGGCCTGGTCGCGCTCTAGGCGGCGGTATACCTCGTCCACGAGGAGCACGGCGCCGGTCTTGCGGGCGTAGGCTACGACGCCCTCGAACTCGGCGCGGGTCGGGAGCGCCCCGGTCGGGTTGTGAGGGGCGTTGAGGACGATGAGCCGCGCGCGGCCGCCTGAGAGCCGGGGGAGCTCGTCCGGGTCCAGGATCCAGCGCCGCCCGGCCGCGCCGCCCGCGGGGGACCCCGCGGCTCCGGCGCCGCCGCTCGGGCGCAGCTCCCAGGGGACGACCTCGCAGCCCAGGGAGCGCGGTATCTGGGCCAGGGACTGGTAGCAGGGATAGTTGACCACCACGCGGTCGCCTCGCTCGAGCAGGGCCAGGCAGAGGTTGAGTATGGCCTCCTCGGCTCCCGCGTGGACGAAGACCCCTTCGGCCCCGAGCCCGGCGTACTGGCCCGCTATGGCCGCCCGAAGGGAGGGCGCGCCGCGGGTTTCCGTATAGCCCAGGCGCAGGTCCAGGAGGCGATCGATCGACCCCTCGTCCATGGCCAGGAGCTCGCGGACGGGGAAGGACTCGCAGTCCGACGAGCAGAGCAGGTAGCGCGCGCTGAATTCATGCCTGGCGAAGAATCGCTCCAGGGCGAAGGGCTCGAAGAATCCCATGGTGGCCTCCCGTAGGCCACGACTATAGCATGGAAGCGGCTCGGGTAGGACGGTCAGGTCGGAGGGGACGGGCTTGACGTCGGGTTCGATGAATGTATACCATATGACCAAGAAATAATAAAAGGTCATTGAATCCGCAGTTTTCGCTGTGTTCAAGGAGGCGATCATGCCGACGGCCTTTAGCTATAGGGAACGAGAGGCGATACGGGCGCGGCTCATAGGCGCGGCCCTGGACGCCCTGAGGGCCGGGGGCCTGGCCGGAGCGAGCGTCGCCTCCCTGGCGGAGGCGGCCTCGATAGCCAAGGGCTCCTTCTACTCGTTCTACGGCTCCAAGGAAGAGCTCTTCATGGAGGCGCTCGAGTCGCTCGAGGATGCCTACCGCGAGCGTTTCGCCTCGGCCGCCGCCGGGCCGGGTAGCCCGGTCGAGCGCCTCGAGCGGGCCTTTACGGCCGCCTTCGGGCTCTGCGACGCGGAGCCTGCCCTAGCCCGCCTCGACGGCGCCTTGGTAGAGCGCCTGGCTCGGGCCCTGCCGCCCGAGCGCGTCGAGCGCCACCAGGCGGGCGATGCCGAGGCAATAGCGCGTATCGCCGCGGCGTGGCGGGCCGAGGGCCTCCTTGCTCCCTCTGCCACCGATGCCGAGCTCGCCGGCGCGGGCTACGCGGTCTTCCTCGTCGCCGTGGGCGCCAGG
>CAZNNA010000011.1:0-22794 GCA_964573825.1 uncultured Treponemataceae bacterium | reverse complement strand
TGGCCTCGTGGCCCAGGGCGCGGACTACCCTGAGCGCCTCCCGGCCGATCGCGTCCATGCTCCGTAGCAGCGGCACCTTCTTATCGAGGGCGTGGCCGTGGTAGCTGAAGAAGGCCGTCGGGATGCAGAGCGTCGTACCCGTGGGATCCTGCTTGAGGAAGGCGGGGCTCGTCACGTCCCAGGCCGTATAGCCCCGGGCCTCGAAGGTGGCCCGTAGTCCTCCCGAGGGAAAGCTCGAGGCGTCAGGCTCGCCCTTGATGAGCTCCTTGCCCGAGAACTCCATGAGTATGGTACCGTCGCCCGACGTGGAGATGAACGACTCGTGCTTCTCGGCCGTGAGGCCCGTGAGCGGGTGGAACCAGTGCGTGTAGTGGGTCGCGCCCTTCTGTATGGCCCAGGCCTTCATGGCGTCGGCCACGACGTCGGCCACGTCGAGCGTCAGCTCCCGCCGGCCCGACTGGACGGCCAGGAGCTCCTTGTAGGTGGCGCTCGGCAGCCACTCGCGCATGACGGCGTTGGAGAAGCTGTTACAGCCGAAGAGGGCGGTGATGGGGGACTCGTCGGTACCGGTTGCGTTATGCATGAAGGCTCCTTGAGGATGTATGCAAGGAGTAAATGCAATAACTATGCCAACTTATAGTTGATCGTGTCGCCGGGGTTCGGATATAGTTCCCCGAAGCCTGGTACGCCGGTGCTCGTTCTAGGCAGCGAGCTGCGGCATCGTACTATAGTGGCTCGCCGAGAGCTTCACGGCTCTGGAGAATCACTAGAAAGGGTCGTTATGCGCTGCCGTACCAAGGTTCGAGGAACTATGATCGGGTGACGCTGTATCGATAAAGCTACAAATATGTAGGGGAAAATATATAATCCTACAAATATGTAGCACGGTATAGTCGCCAAGGTATGGCGTAATGCCTTACCCTGAGCCCCATCTGCCGCTCGCTTATGCCGAGCCGCCGGGCGGCGGCTGCCATGTTGCCCGAGCTGATCTTGAGCGCCTCGACTACCAGCTCCTTCTCCAGGCGCGAGAGGGCCGCTTCCAGGGTCGTCGTGGGCTCGGTATTGGTCGACTGCGCCGATTGGAGGCTCGGCGGTAGGTGGTAGGCGTGTATGACCATGTCGGTCGATAGGATGACGGCGCGCTCTATGCAGTTCTCGAGCTCCCGTACGTTACCCGGCCAGTGGTAGCTCGTTAGGAGGTCGATGGCCGGGCTCGATATGCGCTTGATAGGCTTGGCGTTGCGCGCGGCATGCCGTTCCACGAAATGGTCCGCCAGGAGGACTATGTCGCTCTTCCGCTCGCGCAGCGGCGGCACCCGTATGGGAAAGACGCAGAGCCGATAATACAGATCCTCGCGGAAGCGCCCTTCGCGTACCTCGTCCTCGAGCCTGCGATTCGTGGCGGTAATGACGCGAACGTCGACCCGCACCGGTCTCCCGCCTCCGACGCGCTCGAGCTCGCGTTCCTGGAGCACCCGCAGCAGCTTGACCTGGACGCGGGGCGATAGCTCTCCTATCTCGTCCAGGAATAGCGTGCCTCCGTTAGCCAGCTCGAAGCGTCCCTTGCGCTGGGCGTGGGCGCCGGTAAAGGAGCCCTTCTCGTGGCCGAAGAGCTCGCTCTCTATGATGGACTCGGGCAGGGCCGAGCAGTTGACCTTGACGAGGGGGCCCCCGGCTCGCCGGGAGAGCCTATGGATCTCGCAGGCGACGAGCTCCTTGCCGGTCCCGCTCTCCCCGGATATGAGTACGGTGGCGTCGCTCGGCGCGACCTGCGCCGCCAGCTCGAGCACTGCGCGCATGGCGGCGCTCGTGCCTACGAGGCCCTCCGAGCTTACCCCCACCGGCTCGCGGTCGCGGCCGGCCAACCGGTCGAGGGACGGACCTAGCGCCAGTAGCGGATCGGTCGCCGCTCCGGGCCGGCCCTGGAACGCGAGGAGCCTCTCCTCGAGTACCCGCTCGCGAAGCTTGGCCGAGTCGGCTATGAGCGACGCGACGTCGGCCAGGAGGCGCCGATCGGCCGCCGCCCGCTCCTCCGGCGCGCCATCGCCGCGGAGCCGCTCGGCGCCGAGCGTACCTATGACGGCGTCGCCTTGGCGTATCGGCACGCAATGATAGGCGACTCCCTCTATTTCTCCCCGCGGGCGTCTCCCCGCTCGATTGAGGAGGCGGGCCTCCCGGCCGAGATCCGGGACGTAGACGGGTTCGCCCGTCTCGAAGACGCGGCCGATGAGGCCCTCGCCGAGCCGGTAGCGGCCCCGCGCGCGGCCCTCCTCGTCCAGGCCGAGGGCCTCCTCGACCCTGAGCATGCCCGTCTCGTGCTCGAGGAGCGTGACCATGCCGCGCGCGAGGCCAGCGGCCTCGAGGGTCGAGAGTAGGGGGCGCAGGGCGCCGCGAAGGTCGGCGTTCCTGTCGAGCGTTCTCGAAAGCTCGAGGAGGAGGCGCAGCCTGGCTAGCTCGTCATCGCGCGGAGGCGTCGGGAAGGCCATGCGCGATAATGCTACGAAAATGTAGGAAAATCAAGGCTGCTCGAAGCGACCGAGGCCCTAGGCATAGTCCTTGGTCATGTCGATCATGAGTCGCCTGTAACGATCGAGTACGACGTCCTTGCGCAAGAAACCTTGGAATCGACCTTGCCCGTCCACGACGGGGAGCTCTCCGTCCCGCGCCTCGTCGAGGGCGTCGAGTATCGCGGCCGGCATAAGGCCGGGGCCGAGCGTCCCCGGGTCCCTCGTGGCGAAGTCCCTGGCCGCGAGGCCCTCGCAATCGCCGTTCATGAGCCTCCCGCGTATGTCGTCGAAGCGGAGGTCTCCCAGGTAGCGTCCATCCTCGTCGACTACGGCGAAGACGTAGACGGGGCGCTCGAGCGTCATATCGCGTATCCTCCCGAGAGGGCAGTCGGCGGCCACGCGCGGCGCGCCCGAGTCGACGAGCGAGTATGGGTCGAGCTCCAGGAGCGCGGCGGCATCCTTGTCGTGGGTGACGAGGGCGTTCTCCGCCGCTAGGTCCTCGGCGTAGACGCTATGGCGCGAGAAGGTCCGGTGGGTGGCGAACGAGGCGACGCTGGCGATGAGGAGGGGTATGAAGAGCTCGTAGCCCCCGGTGATCTCGGCGATGAGGAAGATACCGGTCAGGGGGGCGTGCATGAGGCCGGAGAGTAGGGCGGCCATGCCCACGAGCGTGAAGTTGGCCTCGGATATCGCCGCCACGCCGAGGAGCCGGGCCGTACGCGAGAATAGGAATCCCGCCAAGCCGCCCATGAAGAGGCTCGGCGCGAAGATGCCGCCGACGCCGCCGGCTCCCGTGGTTAGCCCCGTGGCTATGGGCTTCACGGCGAGGACCGCGGCGAGGAAGAGGAGCAGCCCCGCGTCCCCGTTTCCGGAGGGAGCGGTGGCGCAGCCCTGGATGGCCGCCAGGGGATGTCCCATGAGGAGGGCCTTGAGCGTAGGGAGTCCTTCTCCCAGGAGCGGAGGCAGGCAGAGCGCCACGAGGCCGAGGCCGGCGCCTCCGGCTACGGCCCGGAGCCACGGGTTCGCTACCTTGCCGAGGAGCCGTTCCATCGCCTTGCTCGACTTATGGAGATGAAGGGCCGATAGCCCGCAGAGGATGCCGAGGAGGGCGTAATACGGCGCGCTCGCCAGGGAGAAGTTCTCGTGGACGGCGAACGAGTAGGTCACCGAATTACCGGTCAGCGCCATGCTGACGAGGGCGCCCGTGATGGACGAGACGATGAGCGGCAGCTTGTTGCCTATCGTCGAGTCTATCATGAGGACCTCGAGCGCGAAGACGATGCCGGCTATGGGCGCCTTGTAGATGGCCGAGACGGCAGCGGCCGAGCCGCAGCCGACGAGGATGATCCGCGTCCTCGTATCGAAGCGGAAGAGCCTGGCGAGGTTGGAGCCGATGGCCGAGCCCGTGTACATGACGGGCGCCTCGAGGCCGGCGGAGCCTCCCGCGCCGACGGTTATTGCCGCTCCCACTATAGAGGAGAACATATTATGCGGCGCAATGATGCCCTTATGCTTGGCTCGCGCCTTGAGGACCTTGGCCACGCCGTGGCCTATGTCGTCCCTGACGACGTAGCGCGTGAAGGCGAGGGTGAGCGCAATGCCGAGCGTCGGCATGGCGTAGCGGAGGCAGGGAAGGCCGGTCGTCGCTACGAGCCAGGCCGCGGCGGCTTCCACCGCGTGGACGGAGAGCTTAAGCAGCAGGGCCGCGAGGCCCGAGGCGAGCCCTATGAGGGCGCAGGCGTAATAGACGGGCTTCCTGTCCGACCAGAGCGTCGCCCCGAGCCTGGGAAGGAGCGACGCCCGGACAGGGCTCGAGGCTTTGTCATCCATGGCGATAGGATACATCGGTAGCGTTGCGATGGTAAAGAAGCACGGTTCACGCGATTATCGCCTCCGTGGTATACTCGGGCACGCGAAAAAGGAGAATTTCGTCATGGCAGTACCGAAGCTTATCGAATGCGTACCTAATTTCAGCGAAGGCAGGGACAAGGCCGTCATCGACGCCATCTCGGCCTCCATAGCCCAGGTCGCGGGAGTCTCGCTCCTCGACGTGGACCCGGGCGCCGATACTAATCGGACCGTCTATACCTTCGTAGGCGCGCCGGATGCCGTCGTCGAGGCAGCCGTACGAGCTGCCGCCGCCGCCAAGGCCCTCATCGACATGAGCGGTCACTCCGGGGCCCATCCGCGCATGGGCGCCCTGGACGTCTGTCCCTTCGTGCCGGTATCGGGCGTCACCATGGACGAGTGCGTGGCCGTCTCCAGGCGAGCGGCGGAGCGCATGGCCGCCGAGCTGTCGGTGCCCGTGTACCTCTACGAGTACTCGGCGAGCCGGCCCGAGCGCCGCAGCCTGGCCGATATCCGCTCGGGCGAGTACGAGGCCTTGGCCGAGAAGCTCAAGAAGCCCGAGTGGAAGCCCGACTACGGACCTGCGGCCTTCGTGCCCGGCTGGGGCGCCACGGTCGTAGGCGCCCGGGACTTCCTCATCGCCTATAACGTCAACCTCAACACCCGCGACAAGAAGTTGGCCAACGAGGTGGCCCTGTCCGTCCGCGAGGCCGGCCGTGCAGCCCGCGACGCCTCAGGGGCCACCGTCAAGGGCCCCGACGGCAAGAACGTCATGGTACCCGGCCGCCTTAAGCACGTCCGGGCTATCGGCTGGTACATCGATACCTATCGCAAGGCCCAGGTGTCCATCAACCTGACCAACTATAAGGAAACCCCGCTCCACGTCGTCTACGAGACTGTCAAGGAGGAGGCTGAGAAGGCCGGCCTCTCCGTCTGCGGCTCGGAGCTCGTCGGCCTCGTTCCGATAGAGCCGCTCGTAGCGGCGGGCCGTTACTACGCCAAGCGCATGGGTAAGGGCGAGGGCGCGCCCGAGCGCGAGCTCGTCGAGCTGGCGATTACGACCCTGGGCCTGGATTCCGTGGCTCCCTTCGATCCGGCAAAGAAGATAATCGAGTACGCCGCGGCCGAGCCCTCTCCCCTCGTGTCCATGAAGGTCGACGCCTTCATAGACGAGGTCTCGAGCGAGTCGCCCGCCCCGGGCGGCGGCTCGGTGGCCGCCCTCGCGGGCTCCCTGGCCGCGGCCCTCTCGGCCATGGTCGCCAACCTCACGGTCGGAAAGAAGGGCTACGAGAAGTCCTGGGAGGCCATGTCGGACCTGGCCGCGAGGGCCCAGGCGGTCAAGGCGACCCTGGTTCGCGCCGTAGACGCCGACACGAGCGCCTTCAACGCGGTGATGGATGCCATGAAGCTGCCCAAGGCGAGCGCCGAGGAGAAGGCCGCCCGCGACGCCGCCCTCCTGGCCGGCTACAAGGCCGCCATAGAGGTACCGCTGTCCCCCGCGGAGTCATGCGTCGAGGCGCTCCGCCTGTCGCTCGAGGCTACGGCCGGCAACCGCAATTCGGCCTCGGACGCGGGCGTCGCCGCCCTCATGGCCCGGGCCGGCGTGCACGGCGCCGCGCTCAACGTGCTCATTAACCTGGGCTCGGTGAGCGACGCCGCCTACGTCGCCGACAAGAAGAAGGCCGTGGCAGCCCTCAGGGCGAGCGCCGACGAGCTCTGCGCCAAGGCCCTGGCCGCCGTCGAGGCGACTTTCGCCTAGGCTATATCAGAAGGCGCCCGACCTCTTGGTCGGGCGCTGGCTCGGAACGTTCTCGGGAGGGCTGCGGGCTACCCCTACGGCATGTCGTAGAGGCCGCCCGCGTTCAGCACCCGCCTATAGCCAGCCTTGGATAGGATGCGGGCCGCGTAGGCGCTCCGCGAGCCGGAGGCGCAGTAGAGTACGATGGGCGCGTCCTTGGCGCCGAGCGCCGACAGGCTCGACTCCAGCCTGTCGAGCGGGATGTTGACGGCGTTAGCATAGTGCTCGTCCTGGAATTCTTCCTCGGTCCGAACGTCCACGACGAGGGCTCCCTCGTTGATCATCTCGACTACGGGATCGGCTAAGGCTTCGTTCATAGTTTCCTTCCTTTCGTTAGCTCCGGTACCAGGTCCAGGCTCAGGGCGCCGCCGGACACGTTATACGCATCTTTACGGCCGAGCCCCGTCAGTTTCCTCAAGGCTATGTGGCTCTCGTAGCCCGCCCGGGACACGAGGAGGAGCGGACCATCGGGTAGTTCGTCGAGCCGCCAGTCGAGCTCGTCGAGCGGCATGGCCACGCTCGCGGGCAGGTCTAGCCTGCGGCGGTCGCCGACCGTCCGCAGGTCGACGAGAGACGCTTCCCCGGCTCGCCAGCGCCGGACGGCCTCTTCCGCCGATACGGTGGGCGCGTAGCCCGACTCGGCGTTCTGGGCGGCGAAGGCGGCCACGTTCAAGGGATCGTTGGCCGCGCCGTAGGGCGGGGCGTAGGCCAGGTCGAGCTCGGCTAGCTCGTCTATGGTCAGCTTCCCGGCCAGGGCCGCCGCGGCCGCGTCTACGCGCTTATCGACCCCATCCTTGCCGAAGGCCTGTACCCCTAGGATTCGGCCGGAACCGCGCTCGTACACGAGCTTGAGGCTCAGTTCCGTGGCTCCGGGGTAGTAGGAGACGTGGTGGTAGCGATGCACCGTTACGGCCGCCGCGCTAAGACCCTGGGCCTTGGCCGCCTTCTCCGAGAGGCCGGTCATGGCGAACGTAGAATCCATGGCCTTGAAGACGCTCGTCCCGCTAGACCCGTCGTAGCGCATGGAGCCGCCGAGGGCGTTGGTGGCGGCTATGCGGCCCTGGCGATTCGCCGGACCCGCGAGCGGGACGCGGGTCGGCGAACCCGACACGCGGTTGCGTATCTCGATCATGTCTCCGGCGGCCCAGATGAACGGGTCGCTCGTGCGTAGGGTCTCGTCGACGAGGAGCCCCCCCGTCCGGCCTACGGCGAGGCCCGCCGCCTTGGCTAGCTCGACGTTGGGCCTGGCTCCGGCCGACACGAGGACTATGTCCGCCCGGAGGACCGAGCCGTCGTCGAGGGTGGCCGTATCCGCGCCTATGGCCGAGACGGTGCGTCCGGTAACCATGGACACGCCGCCCGCGGCGAAGGCGCGCTTTATGAGCTCGCCGAATTCAGGGTCGGCCGGGGGCATGGGATGCTCGAACGCCTCGACCACCGTGGTCGAGAGTCCCCGGGCGGCGAAGGCCTCGGCAGCCTCGAGCCCTATGAAGCCTCCGCCAATGACCAGGGCGGTCCTTGGCGAGCGTTCGGCTATGAAGGACTGGATAGCGTCCATATCGGGGATTGTCCAGAGCCTAAAGACGTGGCCTGCCTCGATTCCCTTGATTGGGGGTAGGACGGGGGACGCGCCCTGGGCAAGGATAAGAGCGTCGTAGGGCAGCGTCGACTCGCCCTCGGGCCCCGAGACGCTCACGGTACGCGCCTGCCTATCGATGGATGTGGCCTTGGTCTTGATCAAGGCGCTTACGCCGTAACGGGCCTTGAAGCCCTCGGGAGTCTGCAAGAGGAGCGCGCCTCGGCGCTCTATGTCGCCCGAGACGTGGTAGGGTAGGCCGCAGTTCGCGAAGGATACGTACCTTCCCGCTTCTATGACGGTAACCTCGGCGCCGGGGTCCAGGCGCTTGGCCCTGGCAGCGGCGGTCGCCCCCGCGGCTACCCCTCCGATGATTACTAATCGTTTGCTCATGTCGTTCCTCCACTGATTATGTAATTTGAAATATATGAAAAACAGAATATAAAGACAAGCCCCGGGGCTTCTTGGTTTACCGGAGCCTGGCGCGTTCCCGGCGGGTAGGGCGGGCTCGAGCTCGGCTCCGGGATGGAATTTGCTTTACGCGTCGCGCCGGGCCATACTGGCCGTATGGCTACATCCTTCCCTTACCTCGGCGGTCACGGCGGGAGGCTCGACGAACTCCTCGGTTTCCTGTACGGAAAGCGCGCGGCCGAGGCCGTACGGCTCGTGGCACGGGCGATAGAGCGCAGCCTGCCGTCGCTCGAGGCGATTCGCGAGAGCTCCGCGATGCGCGAGGGTTCCGCGTGTCGCGAAGGCGGTTCGTTCTCCGAGCGCGACGCCCTCCTCATAAGCTACGGCGACATGATCGCGGCGCCTGGTCGCGCCGAGGGCCCGCCCGAGGGCTCGCCTTCGGGCGGCGAGCCTGCCCTGGCTCGGCTCGGAGGCTTCATCGACAGGCGCCTCCCGGGGGCGTTCTCCTACCTGCATATCCTGCCGTTCTATCCCTACTCGTCGGACGACGGCTTCTCGGTCAAGGATTATAGGCGGGTCGATCCGGCCCTGGGCTCGTGGGACGATATCGAGGCGCTAGGAAGAGGCCGCCGGCTGGCCTTCGACCTCGTGCTCAACCACGCGAGCGCCCAGGGCGACTGGTTCAGGGACTTCAAGGCGGGTAAGGCGCCCTACGACCGCTTCTTCGTGACGCGACCGCTCGATTACGACTCAGGTTCCGTGCTCAGGCCGCGGACCCACCCGCTCGTGACGCCCGTGGCCCTAGGCTCGGGAACGACCGCGGGCGTCTGGACCACGTTCAGCGCCGACCAGGTTGACCTGGACTTCTCGGAGCCCGCGGTGCTGGCGGAGTTCGTCGATATAGTCCTCTTCTACGCGCGAATGGGCGCGCGGCTCCTAAGGCTGGACGCGATAGCCTATCTCTGGAAGCGCGACGGTACGAGCTGCGCCCACCTGCCCGAGACCCATGCGGTGGTCAAGGCGCTCAGGGCCGTCGTCGAAGGGCTCGGGCTCGGCGTCGTCCTCCTCACCGAGACTAACGTGCCGCACGAGGAGAATATGTCCTATTTCGGCGACGGCGACGAGGCCGGCATGGTCTACAACTTCAGCCTGCCTCCCCTGACGCTCTATGCCTTCGCGACCGGCGACGCGGGGCCCCTGGCTTCATGGGCTCGGTGCCTGCGCGTGCCCGAGGGCGGTACCATGCTAAACTTCCTGGCCTCCCACGACGGCATCGGCGTCACCCCCGCCCGGGGCCTCGTACCCGACTTCTCTCCCGCGATAGAGGCGGTCGAGGCGCGAGGCGGCCTCGTCTCCATGAAGGCTACGCCCGAGGGACCGGTGCCCTACGAGCTCAACGTATCCTGGGCCGACGCCGTCTCCGAGCCGGGCGCGCCTCCTTGGGAGAAGGCCGCGGCCCTGGTCGCCAGCTACGCCGTGGCAGCTACCATGGACGGCGTCCCGGCGGTATACTTCCATTCGGTCGTCGGCTCGACGAACTGGCTCGAGGGACCTAGGCGTCTCGGGTACAACCGAGCCATCAACCGGGAGAGGCCGAGGCTCGACGAGCTCGAGGCCGCTCTCGACGATCCGCATAGCCTGCGCGCTCGGGCGATGTCGGGCATGGCGGCGCTCCTGCGCGCCCGGGCGGAGCGCCCGGCCTTCTCGCCCGAGGCGCCGAGGAGGGCCTTGGACGTCCACGGCTCGGTCTTCGCCGTCGAGCGAGGCCGGGGAGACGAGGCCGTCATCGCGTTCGTCAATTGCTCGAGGCGAGAGGCGAGGACGATCGTTCCGGAAGCCTTCCGCGGGGCCTTGGTCTACGACCCCGTGTCGGCCCGGAGGCTAGGCCAGGCGCTGGAGCCCGAGCTGCGGCTCGAGGGCTACGCCGTGCGCTGGCTGGAGCGCTCGCCTCTAGGCGCGCCCCAAGGCTAAAGCAGCCTTAGTCACTCGCCGAACCAGGCCCGGTAGACGGCGTCTATCTCGCGGGCGCTCGCCTTGATGCCGAGCTCCTTGAGTACTGCCGCCGCCTCGGCCCTGGAGGCCGCGGGGCTGTCGCGCTTGAGCGCCCGGAGCGCCTCTACGGTGGCCGGCGGGATATGCCGCGGGTTACCGAAGAAGCCGCGGTTCATCTCGGCTGCAAGCTGGGCCCGTATCGCCTCTATGGCCTGCGCGGAGGACTCTATCGTCGATTCCAGCTCGACGATGCGACCGGCCGCCCAGGCCGGGTCGCGCTCGGCTATGAAGGCGGCGGGATCGTCGGCGGCCTTGGCAATCTCGGAGGCGAGCGAGGCCTCGTCCACGAGGACGCCCCTCACGCGCACGAAGTAGTCGCCGCTCTTGACGCGGAAATCGTAGAGGAGGGCTCCCGCGAAGCGTAGCCTGATGCCGGCGGGTAGGTTTGGCGCGTAGTCCTTATCGCCTGAGAGGGCCTTGGTAACGAGGGCCACGTAGGCATCGCCCTCCTCGCCGGAGGTCTCGGCGCGGAGCTCGGTCGCTCGCAGGGCGCGCCAGGAGGCGACCGCCTCGGCGACGCGCTCGAGTCGCGGGAGCGTAGCCTCGTCGAAGGGCGTAGCGGCGAGCACGCGGAGCCCGCCGGGGCCAGAGAAGGCCTTCCAGGTCCTGCCGTCTACCTTGGCCTCGCCCGCCGGGCTCAGCCGCGGCGCGCCAGATGCCGGGGCGGTCGTTTCCTGCGCGCCGAGCGTCCCGAGGCTCGGCGCGAGGCTAGCCTGCGCGGCGGCGCCCAGGACCATCGTCAGGAGCGCTAGGCTCGCTCGTCTCATTCAGTACCTCCGCTCGAGCCGGCGGGCGACGCGCCCGGGGCAATTGTAACTAGAATCTTATCGAAGGGCCGGGGCTCTCCCTCGGCCTCAAGCACGGTGCCCCTGAAGACCTTGCCGTGGCGCTCGATGGAGAGCCTCGCTATGGCGCGCTCGTCGCGGAAGACCCAGGCCTCCGTGGCCCCGGCGGCGAGCGGGTCCAGCCATAGGGTGAGCCTGGCGCCGTCGACGGCGAGTACGTAGCCGGCGTCGCCGCTCTCGCGGGCGAGGGACTGGAGGGCGCCGGCGTAGGCCGCTCCCTCTCGTTCCGAGACCCCCAGGGACGAGCGGGCCTTGGCTAGCTCGTCCGTGGTACGCTCGTGCGCCGCCGCCTTCTCCGACAGTTCCTCGTTCCGGACCGCCACGAGGGCGACGCAGGCGTCCAGCATTGCGGCGTAGGAAGACGCGAGCGAGGTGGCCGCGTTTCGCATGGCGGCGAGGGCCTCGGGGACGCTACGCTCGTAGGGAATCTCCGCGAGCCTTGCGGACAGAGTCTCCATGCCTCCGATGGCCGCCTCTATCGCCAGCAGTTCCTCTCGCGCCTTGAGCCCGACCGCGAGGAGGGCCTTCCCGGACAGGTCGGAAGGGAAATCGCCGCGCTCCGAGAAGGCTGCTACCGCCCCGATGCTTGCCTGGTCGTCGAAGAGGGGGTTGTAGAGAGCGAAGAGCTCGGCGAGCTCCTCGGCCTTGCCGCGTTCCACCGCCGCGAGCAGGGAGTCCTTGGCGGCCTCGAGGCGAGCCCGCTCGGCTTTGGCCTCGGCGCCGAGCGAGGCGAGGCGTTCCTCGTAGTACTCGGCCAGCCTGGCCTTCTCCGCCTCGAAGAGCCGGCGCTCGGAGGCCAGGAGCTCCTCGTTCTTCTTGGCCTGTTCCAGCCGCCGGCTATCGAAGGAGTCGAGGGCCGCGGCCGCGTCGTCGAGCTCGGCCTTCTTGGCGGCGAGGAGGGGCTCGTAGCGCTTGCGCGCGTCGGCGGCCGCCGCGTCCCTGCGCCGCGCCGCCGTCGCCAGCCGGGAGCGCCTGGCCGAGTCGGATATGCGCTCTACCGCGATAAGCTCGGCCTCGGCGTCGTAGGCCAGGGTGACGGCGCGAAGCTCCGCGTCCATGGCTCGCTCGATGTCGCCGTATTCCCGCGTGAGGACGTCGAAGCGCTCCTGCGCCCTCTTGGCCACGTCGAGGAGGTCCTTGAGGTTCAGGTCCTCGAACGAGCTTACGTCGACGGTCTGGCTCTCAGTCGAGCGCTCTATGGCCCGCGTGAGCAGGAACGCGGTAGCCACGAAGGCCGCGACCGTGAGCAGGGTTATGCCCGTGACGAAGAACGAGCGGTTGCGCTTGGTAGCCGCGAATTCGTCCTCGAGGATATAGGGCTTGCCGCCCTCGGTCGTCTCGAGCGACCGCGCGAGGTACTCGCGCGAGCTGGCCGATACCAGGTCCTTTATTTTGTTCGCATCGCCCATATGCCATTCCATTCCGACGGCCTGTCGCCCTCGAGCCTTCTCCTGAATTCTTCCATCATCGGCAGCTCGCACGTCGCCCAGGCGGCCCGGGCCGCGTCCCAGTCGCCCGCGTAGTAGGGCTCCAGTCCCCGCGCGAAGGCGTCGAGCTCCCGCTCGAGGTCGGCGGTGAGCTCGGCCTTCGGGATGGGCCAGAAGACGCGCTTGCCCTCGAGCTTACCCTTGACCTGCACGAGGTCGAGCTCGACGAAGCGATAGTCCGAGCCCGCCGCCTCGTTGCGCACGAACTCCGAGCAGATGATAGGTACCCGGTAGATGCGCGTCAGGCCCTCGAGGCGAGACGCGGAGTTGACGTTGTCGCCAATGACCGTGTTGGTCATGCGCTCGTAGGAGCCGATGTTCCCGTAGAAGACCTCTCCGCCGTCTATGCCCACGCCGACCTCTACGAGCACTGCCTTGAGGACGCGCTGCTCCGTAGGGCTGAGCTCGCCGTGCTCGCGCCGCAGGGCCTCGCTCTTCTCGAGCATAGCCTTGCGGAGGAGCGAGGCGACCTCCTGGATCTTCACCGCCGCGTCCAGGGCTTCGGTAGACTTGTTTCGGCTCGACGGCAGCGTGCCGAACACGGCTAGGAGCGCGTCGCCAATGATCGAGCCCACGATGCCCTCGTTGGCGTGGATATGCCTGATGGCCCTGTCGTAGTGGAGGTTGAGCACGTCGATGATGTCGTTGCCCAGGGTCTCCGTCATGTAGGTGAAGCCCTTGATGTCGGTGAACAGGATGGTCAGCTCGCGCGTCGTACCCTCGAGCCGTATGACGTGCTCCGAGTAGGCCTTGTGGGCCACGTCCTGGGTCACGAAGCGCCTGAAGATGTTGAGTAGGTTGTTGATCGTGGAGGATAGCGAGTTGAACGAGGCCCCGAGGTAGGTTATGTCGTCGTTCGGAGCGCCCTCGAGGTCGATGAGGGACAGCTTCTGGTCGGTCTGCATCCTCATGATGTCCTCGGTGAAGCGCGTCACGAAGCGCAGGATGCGGCGTATGAGTATGATGCCTATGGCGAGGCAGAGCGCCGTCATGACCGCTATGATGAGCGATACCCGCATGAAGATGGCTGCCGACTCGGCGTAGAATTCCGTCAGTTCCTCGGCCCGTACGAGGTAGCAGGCCCAGGCCTCGTTGTACTTATAGACGCCGAAGTAGGCGAGGCCGCCGAGCGAGAAGCGTAGCTTGCCTTCCTCCTTGCCGCCGGCCCTGGCCTCCTTGAGGGTAGCCAGCGCCGCCGCGTCGTCGAAGCGCGAGGGGCGGGCGGAGCTGGAGCTCCAGAAGAGGAGCGAGCCGTCGTCGCGTACGCCCAGGGCGGCCGACTTGCCACCTTCCAGGTTCTTCGCGGCCGAGTCCTCGAGCGCCTTGAGCGCGCCTGGCGCGTCGCCCGAGAACTCGTAGATGGCGTATTGGTTGGACGCCGTGCCGTAGAGCTCCTTCAGGTCCTTGACGATCAGCCGGTTGGCCAGCTTGAGGAGCTCTCCCCTGGTCATCGTGAGGTTGATGTAGTTGGATGCCAGGTTGGAGACCAGTATGAAGACCGCGAAGAGCGCCACTATCTTGGCGACGATAGGAACGACGCGCGTGTCTCCTACCTTCTTGCCGAAGGCCTGCGTGATGGGTCGCATGGCCCTGAGTATACTACAGGGAGAGGCAGGTGGCTACCGAATCTGGCTAGGTGGGGGGGAAGAAGAAGGAAAGAAGGAAAGAAGGCCGTCGCGTTAGCCAACGGCCTTCTCTATGTCAACTATCTCATATTCTATATTCTAGGTTCTTCTTCCTCCCCATTCTTCTTTCCCCTACCGGGCTCCCGCCGGCAGGAGGCCCGTCGTCAGGAACGGTATGTAGGTGACCAGAAGCACCACGGCTAGCTGTATGAGGAGGAAGGGAAGCACGTCCTTGCATACCGACAGGAAAGGCCGCTTGAAGCGGTACGAGGCCAGGAAGAGGTTGAGCCCGACGGGCGGGGTCATGAAGCCGACCTCCATGTTGATGACGAAGATGATGCTCAGGTGGACCGGGTTGAGGCCGTAGGCCAGGCCGAGCGGCATGATCAGGGGCAGCACGACGAGGATGGCCGAATAGATGTCCATGAGGCAGCCGGTCAGGAGGAGGGCGCCGTTAAGGAGCAGCAAGAAGGCCCATGGCGAGTCGACCCGGGCCCTGACCCAGTCGACGAGCATGCCGGGTATCTGGGCATCCACGATGAAGTAGGACAGCATCTGGGCCGAGGCGATGATCATGAGGACGCCGCCGATGATGGGCACGGCCTTCATGATGATGCCCGGCAGCTCGCGGGGGCCGAAGTCCTTGTTGACGAGCATCTCCACCGCGATGGTGTATAGCACGGCTATGGCCGCGGTCTCGATGAGCGAGAAGGTACCGGAGAAGTAGCCGACGATGATGATGACCGGTAGGAGCAGCTCCCAGAGGCCTTCCTTGATCGATCGTAGCGCCTTCGCGGCCTCGAAGCGCTCTACGGGTACCTTGTAGCGGTAGGAGGCCCATACTCCCGCGGCTAGCATTGAGGCGACGAGGATGAGGCCGGGCAGGAGCCCGCCCGTGAACACCCAGAGGATGTTAGTGCCGCTGAGCGAGCCGACGAGTATGAGAGGCAGGCTCGGCGGGAAGAGGAGCCCTATGGAGCCCACGGCGGTAAGGAGTCCCGTCGTGAACGATGCGGGGTACTTGCCCTTGCCTACCAGCATGGCCGATAGGAGGCCTCCGAGCGCCAGTATGGTTACGCCCGAGCCGCCGGTGAAGGTCGTGAAGAAGGCGCAGACCACGACGGAGACCATTATCATGCCGCCGGGAAGCCAGCCGATGAGATCCTTGGCCACGTGCACGAGGCGGTGCGAAGCCCGGCTCTCGGAGAGTATGAAGCCCGCGAGCGTGAAGAGCGGTATCGCGGGAATGTTCGCGCCGGTCAGCATCGTGTAGGCCTGGTTGGGCATTACCTCGAGCTCGCTACCCGAACCCTGGAGCAGGACGAGAGCTATCGCCGCGATGGACACGTAGAGCGGCGCCCCGAGCAGGGCGGATCCCGCGAGGACGAGGATGAGCGGCAGCCTGAGCGCGTCGTAGGCGAGCGCCAGGGCGTCGGATACGGCCGCGAAGCCCTCCGGCGCGTCGAAGCCCCAGACTATCTTGCCTATGGAGGACGATGCGAGGAAGGCGCCGAGCGCGAAGGCCGCCAGGTGGACCAGCCTCCGGTTCCCCGGAAGGCCCGAGCGCCTGAGGAAGCGTACGGCCATGACGAGGTAGCCGATCGGTAGCACGAGCGCGAACACGAAGTCGGGTATGAAGGCTATGGGCTTCCATGGATCGAAGCTGAGCCTGGCGAAGGAGAAGGCGGAGATGGCCAGGATGGTCGTCACCGTGACCGAGAGGAAGGTCGTCCAGGTCTCCACGGCCAGGCGCGCCTTATCGGAGCGTATGAACTGGCCGAGGGAAATGGACAGGTGTTCCTTCTCCCTCGTCGTGATCAGGCCCGCGACCATGCCGACTACCAGGACGAGCTGGCCCATGAGCGCGTTGGAGTCGGGTATGCCCGTCTTGAAGAACACCCGCGCCATCATCTCGGCGCAGGGGAGTACGGCCATGGCGACGATGAGGGCGCAGGCCAGCCTCGTCTCGAGTCGCTTGGCGGCTGCTAGGGGAGACCTCATTCGCCTCGGCTCCTGTACTCCTCGAGCTGGGCGCGGACGCGATCGTACATACCCTTGTCGAAGGAGGTGCCGACGGCCTTAGGCATGGACACCTCGACGTCCTTGAGCCAGAGCGCCTTCTCCGCGTCGGAGATCTCCGTCACGATCAGCCCGTAGCTCTTCATCGTCTTGATGGCGTCCTCCTCGAGCTGGAGTATGCGCTCGTCGAGGATGCGTTCGGTTCGCTTTGTCGCCTCGAGGAGCCTAGGCTGGAGCTCGGCGGGGATGCGCTTCCAGGCCTTTTCAGATATGACGATGGCGCCGAGGAAGGGGCTCAGGCGTAGCGATAGCATGTACTTGGCGATGCCGAAGAGCTGCATGCCGCCTACCGTAAGGGGGCTCGTGTAGAGCGCCTCTATCATGCCGGAGTTGAGGGCTATGAGCGAGTCGGGCAGGGCCACCGGGACCATGTGGTAGCCGAGCTCCTTGAAGGCCTGCATCAGCGTCGTCGCGCTCGGCTCGTTGGCCAGCTTAAGGCGCTTCATGTCGGCGGGCACGCGGACCGCCGACTTGGAGAAGAAGCGGATCCAGCCGGCCTTGGACCAGGCGAGCGTCTTGAGCCCGTTCTTGGCCAGGAGCCCCTCCATATAGTCGCGGTTCACGCTGATGATATGGTCGAGCTCGGCGTCCGTAGCGATCAGGAAGGGCGCGGACAGGGAGAAGAACTCGGGAGCCACCGCCGAGAGGCCGAGGCTCGTGAAGACGCAGCCCTGGAGCTGGCCGAGCTTGAGCTGGCGGAAGGCGTTCGCCTCGTCCCCGGCGGTACCGTTATGGTAGATGACCATCTTGACTTGGCCGCCCGAGACCTTTGACCACTCCGCGGCGAGCTTGTTGAGCTCGTCGCCCCAGGGAGTGTTCTCCGGCGCTATGGAGGCGACCTTGATTACTATGGGAGCGGCCGGTAGGCTCGCCGCGAGCGCGGCGGCCATGGCTATCGATGCGAGTAGTCGTTTCACTAAAGGTCTCCTTCTTCGTCGAGCGCAGGGGTGTCGTCGGTCACTATGAACAGGTACTCGGCGGAGGCCGCGAGCCGCGCGGCCTTGCCCTGGGCTATGATGTTGGCTAGCCGGACGTCGGGATGGGCCGCCGGGTCTACGGCGAGGGCCTTGGCGAGCAAGGACTTGAACAAGGCGTAATCCTGCCTCGGTACCGCTATGGCGGCCGCCGCCGAGACGTATGGCGAGGCGCAGGCGCCGCCGGAACGCTCAACGGCTAGCTCGAGGTGCCGCTCGGCCTTGTCCATTCCCCCGCCCATGCCGGGGGGGAGGCCCGCGTAGAAGCTTATATAGAAATCGTCTATGGCGCCCCGGTTGAAGCCCGGATCGAGCTCGTAGGCTCGGGCCATATAGTCGCGCGCTAGGGGTAGCCGAGAGCCGAGGCCAATGTCGAGGGGATCGAGCGCCACCGCCGCCGCGACGGCGACCGCCGACCAGTAGAGGAAGGGTACGTCCCCGCGGTCGCAGCGCTCGAGCGCCGCGCGTCGCGTACCGTCGTCCGAGGCGCCGATGCCTTGGCGGCGGGCCTCGAGCCGGGGAGCGAGCACGCCGCGGGCGCGCAGGTAGAGGCGCTTGGCTCGGGCGAGCTGCCGCTTACGGGCCTCGTAGTCGTCCTCCGACTCGGCCGGTTCCTGCACGAAGGCGTTCGCGTACATCACGAGCATGGAGCCCGTCGTCAGGGCTAGGCCGTCATGCTCGGGCAGGTTGGCCAGGAGCGACTCGTACATCTTAATGGCGAAGGGGAGGGCGTCGGCGACGAGCTCCGGGTCGTCATCCCCGGTGAACACGGTCTCCGATCCCGGCGCCGTGAGCGCGTCCGCGGTCGCCTTGAGCGCGAGCCGGTTGATGGAGCAGCCGCTCATGGACAGGCAGCAGCAGGAAGCCAAGGCCGCAATGGCGGCAAGGGGTCGTAGGGTCATGGGAAAGGCCTTACTCTGATTCTAATGGGATAGGAGCCCCGCTACCGCGAGGCCAGTAAGGATAGCACGATTCTCGATTCTATGAAACCCGGGCGCCCGTACTATCCTGGCGGGGCCGCGCCGATGGGCGCCGCGCCGATCGGCCACGGAGCGTCGCGTCTCGAGCTCCGGGGCCGATCCCTCGACAGGAGGCTTACTTCTTGCGAGAGGCCGCGGTGGCGGCGTCCGCCAGGAGCTGCTGGGCGTCGGCGGCCGAGCCGCGGGCGGCCTTGGCCTTGGCCTCGGCGTCCTTATAGGCGCCCGAGGCGAAGGCGCCCTCGGCCTCGGCTAGGCCCTTCTCGGCGGCCGCGACGAGTCGCTCGAAGGAGGCCTGGTTGAGCCGCTTGAGGGCGGCCGACTTGGCGGCGGCTCGGGTCGCCTTGGTCGCGGCGAGGGACTCGGCGGCCTCGGACATGGCCTTCGAGGCCGCGGTCTTAGCCGAGGCCTTGGCGGCGGCGGCCTCGCGGACGGCCTGCTCGGCGGCCTCGGTGGCCTGGCCGGCCAGCGCCTTGGCCGCGTCGTAGCGCTTCTCGTCCGATTCCTTCCTCATGCGCGAGGCAAGGTCCTTGGCCTTGGCCACGGCCGCCGGAGCATAGGCCGCGGCATCCGGATCGGACACGGCCTTGGCTACGGCGGCATCGGCCGCATCCATCTCGGCTATCGGCGGCTTCGCGCAGGAGAGCGCGACGAGCGTCAATGCGATAACGATAGCAAGCTTCAGCGCTATTGTCTTCTTCATATCTACCTCTCTTAAGGAGAACTACGCTCCTTATGGTCCCTATCGGCACGCACCATGTATATATAGCACTAATATACTGAAAAGAACGCCTTCCGCTACACCTCCGCTACACCTGGGGGCCTCTTTCGTGTATGCTCGGCCAATGCGCCCCGTTCACATCGTCATACGAGCCCTTGCGTGCGTCGCCCTAGCGCTCGGCTTGCCCTTACTCTCGAGCGACGCCTACCTAACGACGAGCGAAGGCTCGGTGCCCGTGCGCGTCGCCCCCGCCGCGAGCCTCCGCCGTCCGCTCAGCGAGCGCATCCGCTCGGCGCTCGATGCCAGGAGGCCGGCTCCCGAGGCGGCGCCCGAGCTCCTGCTCGTCGACTCGGGTAGCGCCCCGGCCGAAGCCGACGTCGCCGCCCTCCTTTCCGCCCTAGAGGAATTCGGATCCGAGCGGATCGTCGTCGGTCCCGCCGTACTCGCCATGACCGAGCGACGCTCTGAACGCGGGCGACGCGACGCGGAGGCGCTCATCGAGACGGAATTCGAGGGCATCGAGCGGAACCTCCGCGCGTCCTTCGACGCCATACGCTACGGATCGGTCCGACCCAAGGACGCTCCCGCCTTCATAGACGACCTGGCGGGACTCGTCGGGGCATCGGGAGCCAGGCTCCGTACAGCCCTCCTGGACGACGACCGAGAGACGCCGAACCAGGCCGCCAGATCGCTCGCGCTCTTCGACGGAAGGCGCCTCGACGAGGCCGGGGCGCTCGCCGGGGCGCTAGGGCCCGATCGGCGGGGCGACGGTGGATCGCTCGTCATCGTGGACGCCGTACCGCCCCGACCGGATTTCCAGCGTCGCCTCACCCTGGCCGAGGCCCTCGGCTACGCCAGGCTCGACGAGATAGTCTACGAGCGGCTCCTAGACCTCGAGAAGGCCGGTTACATGCTCGGCATGTCGGCCGACGATCACCCGGTGATCGCCTACGACTATGCCGCCCGCCTGCGCGCCGACGCCCTTGAACGGGCCGGGCCGGCCGTCGCCTGGAGGGCGGCGAGGGTACGCTACGTGGCCGCGCTGCTCGCCTTTCCCTCGCGGGAAGCCGAGCTCCTCCGAGGCTTCGACGAGCTTGTTGCCGCCTCGGAGCGCGGAGAGGCCGATGCCAAGGAGGCAGGCAGCCTGCGCGAGGCCTGCGCCCGTGGCTTCGCCGCGCTCCGCGCCGAGGCCTGGCGCTTCGCCGCGGAGCGCGAGCGGCTGGCCGCCCTCGCGGGCGGCGCCACCGCCGTCGTAGCCGCGACGTCCGAGATCGAGCCCTTGGCGACGAGGCTTAACGCCGCCCTGGCCGGTAGGACGCTGTCCTTCCCCGCCGGCTTGGATCGTCGCCTCTGGCTGGCCCTCCCGGGACTCCTCGTCGCCGCGACGGCACCCCTGGGGCCCCTCGTGACGGCGGCCGTAGCCGGCTCGGCCGCGCTCGCCGGCCTCGGAGCCTATGCCGTCGCCTACCTGGAGCTGGGCCTCTGGCTCGACCCGCCGCTCGCGGCCCTCGTAGCCGTCGCCTGCGGGCTCGCCTCTATCGGGCTCTGGGCCCTGCTCGGCGCACCAGCGCGCAGGCGGACTCGGACCCTCCTGGCGCGACGGGTCTCGCGGACGTACCTCCGTCGCCTCGAGCGTAGGGGCGAGGCGACTCCCGAGGGCACGAGGCCCGCGGCCATACTCGCCCTGCGAGACGCGTCCGCCCCTCCCGACACGGCCGCCGGCAGGGCGGAGGCCCTCGCGCGCTTCCACGGCGAGGCCTCGGCCCTGCTCGCGGACTCCGGAGCCGTCGTGATCTGCGTCGACGAGGCGCTCGTCGCGGTCGCCTTCGGGACGCCCCTCGATGCGCCGAGTGGTCGCGGTCGGCCAGCTACCGCCCCGGCCCTGGCCGCCCAGGCCCTGGCCGAGCGGCTGGTCGCGCTGGGCGCGGCCCGGGGGAGCGATTGGCGCGCCGGGCTATCGTACGGCGAATGCGCCTTCTTCGCGAGCGCCCTCGATGGCTACGGCTGCGTGGGCGCTCCGTTCACCCACGCCAAGGCGCTCGCGAGCCTGGCTCAGCGCTACGAGGCCGGCATGCTCCTGTCCGAGGGCTTCAGGGCTGCGCTCGGCTCTCCGCGGCTGCGGCGCCTCGATTGCCTCGTAGACAAGGGCACGGGCCTCGAGGAGGCCTTCTATCGCGTAGAGGCCCCGACTAGCCGCTAGGGAAGAAAGGCCTTCTCGACGGCGCGTAGCCTGACGACCGCCCCTCCGCCCTTCTCGGGATAGGCGCGATAGCGTTCTCCGTCGTTGGAGAAGGCCGACGCCCGCTCCCCGGGGAAGGGCGGGTAGCGGGTCTGGGTCCATTCCACGCCGGGGTCCTTGAGGCTGAGCTCGGGGCGAACGGGATCGAAGCGTATGAACGACTCGTGGACGCCGCGCTCGGCGAGCGGCGCCTCGTCGGTACTCTGCAGGTACCGTATCGTCCCGGCCTTCAGGTCCACCGACTGTATCACGGCCGAATGGACCGCCTTGCCGTCCTCGCCTCGAAAGAGTAGCACGTCGCCGGGCTTAAGGCCGCCCACGGCGTCCTTGACGCGCCTCAGGCCGGGCCTGCCGGAATCGAAGAAGGCGGCTCCCGCGTAGAGCGCCGGGTCGGCTCCCCGGGGCGCGCGAAGCGCCGCGCGGAGTTCCGCCCCCAGGTCGACGCCACGCTCCGCCAAGGCTGCCCTGAGGCTATGCCAGACGAAGCCCGAGCAGTCCATCCCGACGCGCCCCACGCCGTAGAGATAGTTGTAAATATCCGAGGCCCGCACCCCTTCGCCCCGCGCTAGCGCGTAGGGACGGTGGGGTAGGCCCCGATAGCCGCCCGACTTCATGCGCGCTATCTCGAAGACGTCTCGCGTGGTCGACCAGCGCCTGCTGGCCAGGTCGAAGATCACGACCTTCTCGAGGCCGTCCGAAAGCGCCGAGGCGTAGGCCTCGAAGTCCTTCGAGGCTAGGATGCCGTCTATCTTGCCCCAGAGCGCCTCGGGATCCAGCTTGCCCTGGCCCTCTATCGTCAACTCTCCCTCCGATAGCTCCGAGCGTTCGCGTTCCTGGGCGAAGGGCATGGCCAGGGTCATGACCGAGCCGCCTACGATGTACGTCTTGAAGCAACGGCGGTAGGCGCGCTCGAGGGCCGCCTCGAGACCCGTTCCCCAGACCCCTGCGGGGTCGGAGAAGGCCTCGAGCGCGAGCCCGTCGTCCTCGGGCTCTAGCTCGTAGGCATGGCCGGGCGCCGTGCTAGACGCGAGGACGACGAGGGTCGCGAGGATTGGTAGGCTGAGTCGATGCATGGCGCCATTATAGGTAGCGCGCGCGGTCCGTGCCCAGCACCCAGCGCCGTCGCCGAGGCCTTTCGTCGATCTAGAGACGCCCTAGGGACGAGGAAAAGATTTGACAGCGTTCGCATATCCATTACACTAGGATGTCGCGATTTGTAGAAGCGGATCGCAGACGCATCGGTTTGAAAGGGGTACTGCATGAAACGTTCCATCGTAGCGCTCGCGGCGCTCGTCGCCCTGGCTGGCGCCGTCACCGCGCAGACGCCGGTAAATCTGTACGGCCGCGCGGCGGAGGGCTCTAAGGGAGTCGTCGCGGCCGCCAAGCCCGAGGCCTCCCAGGCGGGCATCGATATTCTCAAGGCCGGCGGGAACGCCGTGGACGCCGCGGTAGCCACGGCCTTCGCGCTCGGCGTCCTGGAACCCAACGCCTCCGGCCTCGGAGGCGGCGGCTTCATGGTCATCAAGCTGACCACCATGAAGGAAGCCGTCGTCATAGACTTCCGCGAGACCGCCCCGGCCGCGGCCACGCCGGATATGTTCAAGTACGGCGAGGACGGCAAGATCGTAGACCAGGCCAACGTCGTGGGCGGCCTG
>CAZNNA010000010.1:22768-24085 GCA_964573825.1 uncultured Treponemataceae bacterium | reverse complement strand
CCCTGCGCGACGAGGCCGTCGCCGAGCAGCGCGCCTCCTGGAGGGCGGCCACGGACAACGGCTTCAAGGTCGGCGGCTACGACGAGCTCATACCCGAGGCGGATATCGTGGGCAACCTGACGCCGGACAAGCAGCACGGCGCCGTCATCCAGGCCGTCGTCCCCCTCATGAAGAAGGGCGCGGCCCTCTGGTACTCCCACGGCTTCAATATAGTCGAGGAAGGCATGAAGATCCGCAAGGACATCACGGTGGTCATGATGGCGCCCAAGGGCCCGGGCACCGAGGTCCGCACCGAGTACGTCCGCGGCTTCGGCGTGCCGACGCTCATAGCCGTGCACCCCGAGAACGATCCCGACGGACGCGGCTGGGCCGTGGCCAAGGCCCTGGCCTGCGGCATAGGCGCGGACAAGGCCGGCGTCCTGGCCTCCAGCTTCGTGGCGGAGGTAAAGAGCGACCTCATGGGTGAGCAGACGGTGCTCTGCGGGCTCCTGCAGACGGCGAGCCTCCTCTGCTTCGATAAGATGGTGGAATGCGGCCTCAATCCCGCCTGGTCGGCGCAGTTCGTGCAGTACGGCTGGGAACGTATAACCGAGGCGCTCAAGTTCGGCGGCATCGTCGGCATGATGGCCAGGCTCTCCGGCCCCGCCCGCCTCAAGGCCGACGAGCTGGCCGACGAGCTCAAGGGCATGCTGCGCCCGCTCTTCCGCAGGCACCAGGACGATATACTCTCGGGTAAGTTCAGCGCCACGATGATGAAAGACTGGAAGAACGGCGACCGCGAGCTCATCGAGTGGCGCGAGGCCACGGGCCGCACGGCCTTCGAGACGACGAGCCCGGCCGGCGTGGCGATACCGGACCAGGACTTCTTCGACAAGGGCATACTGATGGTGGCCTTCGTCAAGGCCGGCGTGGAGCTCGCCTTCGAGACCATGGTCGAGTCGGGCATCCGGGCCGAGAGCGCCTACTACGAGTCGCTCCACGAGCTTCCGCTCATAGCCAACCTAATCGCCCGCAAGAAGCTATACGAGATGAACAAGGTCATCTCCGACACCGCCGAGTACGGCTGCTACCTCTTCGACAATACCTGCAGGCCCATGCTCGAGGGCTTCATGCGGCTCCTCGAGGCCGACGTCATTGGCAAGGGCCTGGCCCCCGACGCGACGATAGACTCGAACCAGGAGCTCGTGCGCATAGGCGAGGCCATCTACGGGCACCCGGTAGAGGCGGTCGGCCGTAGGCTGCGCGCCTACATGACGACGATGGCGGGAGGGGGAAGAAGTAGTCAGTAGTCAGTAGTCAGTAGTCAGTAGTCAGTAG
>CAZNNA010000010.1:0-22668 GCA_964573825.1 uncultured Treponemataceae bacterium | reverse complement strand
GCGGGAGGGGGAAGAAGTAGTCAGTAGTCAGTAGTCAGTAGTCAGTAGTCAGTAGGAAGAACAGAATATCAGTCTATGCTTATTGAAATCCGGCTACTGGCTACCATCTACCTCCGCCAGCCTCCCCGCTGACACGGCAAGCGGTTTCAGGCTATAGCTACATCGTGAATACAACTACATCGTCCCGGCTCAGGCGGACGCCCTTCGTCTGGTCGCTCTACCTGGTCATCGCCCTATTCTCCTTCGTCCTGTCGATGATAGGGCCCATGGCGCCGCGGCTTCAGGCCGAGTTCGGCATGAGCTACGGCCTGGCGGGCCTGCACCAGAGCGCCTTCGCCGCGGGCATGGTGCTCCTGGGCCTGGCCGGCGGAGCGCTCATCCGCCGGCTCGGCTTCCTGGCCTCGGCCTGGGGCGGCGTCGCGGGCATGCTGCTCGGGCTCCTCGGCATGACGCTCGCGACGGGACCGGCGGGGACCCTCGGCTCGATCTTCATCATGAGCCTCGCCGGTACGACGGCCCTGTCGGCCGCCCAGGCGGCCTTCGCCGAGTGGCCCGCCGAGCAGCGCGGCAGGCTCGTCCTGGAATCGAACATGGCCGCCTCGGCCTTCATGATGCTCGTACCGCTGACGCTACTCGCGGGCGACGCCCTGGGCACGGGCTGGCGCTTCGTCCTACCGGCGATGCTCGCGGCCTCGGCCGTAGCGGCCATGGTGGGGCTTCCCCCCGCCCTCAGGCGACGCGCCGCGGAACGGCGGGCGGGCGCCGAGGCGCGCGCTTCCGCCGCCCCCCTCGGCCCGTCCTTCTGGAGGGCCTGGCTCATCGTCTTCCTCGGCGTATCGGTGGAATGGGCCCTGAGCTTCTGGTGCATGACCTATCTCCTCGGCCTACCTGGCGCCGATACGGCCCTCGCCTCCGCCGGCGTCGTCGTCCTGGGCCTGTCGGCCGTAGCGGGACGCTTCGCCTCCAGCCTGGTGGCCCACCGCGTACGGGAGACGACGCTGGTCGTCATAGCCACCTGCGCCGTCCTCGCGGGCTTCCCGCTCTACTGGCTGCGGCCGGGCGTCGGCCTGACCTTCCTGGGACTGGCCGTCTGCGGCCTGGGATCATCCAACTACTATCCACTGGGACTAACCCTGGCCCTGGGACGGGCGCCCGGCGCCTCGGCTCGGGCGGCCTCGCTCGTACCCGTCGCCTCGGGCTCCGCCATAGCCCTGGCGCCCTTCCTCCTAGGGCGCCTAGCCGACGCGACCGACATGAGGACGGCGCTCTGGTACGTACCGATAGGCTCCGCGGCCATCCTGGCCACCGTGGCCTTCGACCGCCTGCGAGAGAGGCGCGCGTCGCCTTCCTAGCCGACGGCTCGCTGCCCCGCTAGCCCTGTGCTATACTGAAACGCTGACCGCGGGGCCGGCCGCGGCGGGAGGCGATCTCGTGCCTAGGATGAGCGTCAAGAACTACCTCTCCCTCGCGCTCGTGGCCCTGGGCGTCGTACCGCTGGCGCTCTTCGCCGTCGTCTTCATGTCCGTGCTCGAGGCCCACCTGAGCGAGCACTCCGAGGAGCTGGCCCGGGCCCTTCTCCGCTCGGTGGCCGTCACGACGAGCGAGCGCGCCATCGAGGGGCCGAGGCGGGACTTGCCTTCGGTCCTGTTGCTCGCCGGTAGCGCCTCCGGCCCGGACGCGCTCCGGACGGTACTGAGAGACGTCAAGTCTCCGCGGCCCGAGTACCTGGCCATAGCCATACTGACGCCCGAGGGCCGGATAGAGTCCGTCTATCCCGACGACGCCCTCAGCCCCGGCATATCGTACTCGGTCGTGGCCTCTTCCGGCCCCGTCGGCGAGCTGACGCACTCGCCGCCCTTCTACTCGGCGACCTTCGGCGGCTACGTCGTCGAGGCGAGCTACTACGACGGCGAACGGCGGGCCCTCGCCCTCCTGGACCTCGAGTGGCTATCGGCCCGGCTCTACCTGATGGCCGGCTCGAAGCGGGACAGGCTGGGCGTCGTCTGGGCCGACGGTCGCTACATAGCCGCGAGCGATCCCTCGCGCATGCGCGTCGGCGAGCGGGTCCCCATCCACCTGCTCACGGACGCCACCGTTCGGCACGCCGACGCGGACGGAACATACCTCGTAACGAGCGAGCGCATCCCGGGCAGCGGATGGCGCGCCGTCTACTATCGCTCCTGGGGCGAGATCAGCCGGCCGCTCAACGAGCTGGCGCTACGCATAGGACTCCTAGCCGTCATATCGATAGGCCTATCGGCCTTCATCGCCCTCCTATCCTGGCGCTGGATAACGAGCCCGCTCGAGGCCATGGCGCGACGCGTCGCGCAGATACGCGACGGGGACGACGCCCCGGCCATACCCATCGACGCGCCCGCCGAGCTCGAGAGCATCGCGACGACGATAGACGCCATGGCCTCGGCCATAGCCTCCCGCGAGCGGGCCCTGGAACGGAGCGAGCGGCGCTACCGCGCCCTCTTCGAACGCGCCGGCGTACCGTCCCTCCTCGTGTCGAGCAGGGACGGCTCCATAGTCGACGCCAACGGCGCCGCCGCCGCCTTCTACGGACGCTCCACCGAGGCGCTCCGCGGGCTCAAGGCCTACGACCTGGCCGAGGAACCGGGCGACGCGGTAGACGCCGTAGGGCGACCCTACGTCGAATCGCGGCACCGGCTCGCCTCTGGGGAGCTACGCGACGTCACCATACTGTCGAACGCCCTCGACCTGGACGGAGAGTCGACCGTGCTCGCCTTCGTCATCGACGTCACGGAACGCAAGCGGGCCGAGCTTCGCATCCAGGCGGCCCTGACGGAGAAGACCCTACTCCTCCGCGAGGTCTACCACCGCGTCAAGAACAACCTGCAGGTGGTATCGAGCCTCCTGTCCATGCAGGCCGCCCTAGCCGAGGGCGCGAGCGCCACGGCCCTCCAAGGCGCCCAGGACAGGGTCTTCACGATGTCCCTGGCGCACGAGCTGGCGTACCAGATGCCGGACGTCTCGTCCATAGACGTGGGGGACTACGCGTCGCGGCTCGTGGCCTACCTGGCCGACAAGTACTTCGTCTCCCGCGAGCGCATCCAGGCCGAGTACGGCCATTTGGGCCTGGACCTGGAACGGGCCGTCCCCTTCGGCCTCCTCCTCTGCGAGATCAGCTCCAACGCCCTGAAATACGGCCTCGGCCCCTCGGGCGGCGTCAGGCTGTCGCTGCGCACGGGCATGGACCGCGCGGAGATAGTCCTATCGGTGGAGGACGACGGCCCCGGCCTTCCGCCCGAGGTGATAGCGCGCGGATCGCTCGGCCTATCGCTGATCGTCGGCCTGGCCGAGCAGCTGCGAGGCTCGGCCTCGTGGGAGAGGCCCGAGGCCGGCGGCACCCGCGTCGTGGTGCGCTTCCCCGCCCTCTCGCGGCAGGAGGCTCCGTGAAGGCGCTAGCCCTGATAGCGCTGGCCCTGCCCCTGGCCTCCGCTAGCTGCGAGCGAGGCCCGGTAGTGCTACGCTATACCCACATGAACGCCCGCGATAGCGTAGCCGGCAGGCAGGCCGAGTTCCTATCCGAGCGAGCCGCGGCCCTGAGCGAGGGCAGGCTGCGCGTCGAGGTCTTCCCCGCCTCGGGCACGGGCACGCTGGCCGAGCAGCTCGAGCAGGCGCGCTCCGGCATCGTCGATATACACCATACGACGGCCGGCGCCCTGGGCTCGGCCTTCGGCGCCTTCGAGATTCTGGACACGCCCTACCTGGTGGACGATCCGGGGCGGCTCATGCGCATCGCGTCGCGCGGCTCTCCCCTCATGGCCAGGCTCGACGAGGGGCTCAGGGCGAGCGCGGGCCTCGCCGTGCTCTCGAGCTTCTATTTCGGGGCCAGGCAGCTCAGCCTAAGGCGCCCCGCCCTCAAGCCCGCCGATCTCGCGGGCAGGCGCGTCCGCGCCGTGCCCTTTCCCATGTACGAGCTGGCCGTGGAGGCGCTCGGCGCCGTGCCCGTGCCCATAGACTGGTCGGAGACGGCAAACGCCCTGGCAGTCGGCACCGCCGAGGGCCAGGAGAATCCCCCGGAGACCATACTCGCGGCGCGCCTCTACGAGACGCAGAGCCACCTCATGCTGACGAACCATATCCTGGGCGCCTCCATCGTGGTCATTAACGCGCGCAGCCTGGCGCTGCTCGAGGAGAGGGACCGCAGGGCCCTCTTCGCCGCCGCCGACGAGGCCGCGGCCTTCGCCAACGCCGAGAGGATGAGGCTCGAGGCTGCCGCCATCGACCGACTCAAGTTCCTCGGCATGACGGTGATAGGCCCCGAGCAAGGCCTGGAGCTCGGAGCCTTCAAGGCTCGGGCCAAGGCCATCGCCTCCAGGAGGCTGAACGCGCGCTGGGCTGATTACTACAGCCTCATCGAGAGCATACCGTGACGCTTCCAGCCATAACGGCACTCGGCTTGGCCGGGCTCCTCGCCGCGGCCTACGGCCTGCCCCGCCTCGTCGCCCGGCCGAGGCCCTCGAGGGAACCGCCGCGGCCCGACGGACCCTTCCCCGCGGGCTTCCTCTGGGGCACGGGAGAGGACGCCTACCAGCACGAGGGCGGTAACGACAACGCCGACTGGTACGACTGGGAGCGCTCCGAGCCGAGGCCCTTCAAGGACGGCTCCACGGCCGGTCGCTGCGTCGACTTCTGGAATCGCTGGGAGGAGGACCTGGCGCGCGCGGCAAGCGACGGGCAGAACTTCCACCGCATAGGCATAGAATGGAGCCGCGTAGAGCCCGAGCCGGGGCGCTACGACGAGGCGGCCTTCGCGCGCTACCGCGCCATGCTCGAATTCCAGGAGGCCCGCGGCATGACCACGGCGGTCAACCTCTGGCACTTCACGCTACCGGCCTGGGCGGCCGAGGCCGGCGGCTGGGAGGCGGACTCGACCATGGAACGCTGGCGAGCCTACGTCCTCGAATGCGGCCATCGCCTCGGGGACCTGGTGGACTACTGGAGCACGATGATAGACGCGCAGATATACGTGCTCCGCGGCTACTTCCAGGGCGACCTTCCTCCGCTCAAGAAGGACCCCGCGCTCGGGCTCCGCGTCCTCTCTACGCTGGCGCGAGCCCACGCCGAGGCCTACCGTATCCTCAAGCCCCTAGGCGGCAGGATAGGCATGATATACTTCTTTAGCCTCTGCCGGTCCGCAGGCAATCCCTTGGATACCCTGGTGACGAGGCAGTTCGACGACATCTTCAACTGGAATCTCCTGGACGCCCTCCGCGACGGGCGCCTCAGGACCTCCATCCTTGGCGGGCCGCGCCTCGACGAGGAACTCAAGGCCGCGGGCACGCTCGACTGGCTCGGCGTCAACTACTACTACCGCGAGATCGTCGGCTTCAGCCCGCTGGCCCAGGGATTCGTACGGCGCGGCCCGCCTAGGGGCGCGCCGCTCACCGACCTTGGCTGGGAGATCTACCCCGAGGGGCTCTACCTGCTCTGCAAGGCTCTCGAGCGGCGCTACCCCGGAGTCCCCATGATGATAGCGGAGAACGGCCTGGCGGACGCGACGGACGAGAAGCGCCCTCGCTTCATCCTGGATCACCTGGCCTGGCTCCGGCGCCTCGTGCGCGAGGGCTGCCCGATACTGGGCTACTCCTACTGGGCCGGCATGGATAACCTCGAGTGGACCGAGGGCTTCGAGCCGAAATTCGGTCTCTATCGCGTCGACCGGGACACCCTCGAACGTCGCGAGACGGCCTCGGCGCGGCTCTACCGCTTCATCGCCGGGGAGAACCGCCTGCCCTCGGAGGCCGAGCTAGCGGCCGTCCTTGGCGACGGCGCGCGCCGCGGCTAGCGTCACGGTAGCCGGCGCGGGCTCAGTCCTCGGTCAGTTCCTCGAGCTCCTCGAGTTCCTCGAGGCTATCGGCCATGCCCGCGGCGGTCGCCGCGCCCGGGACGTCCCGGCAGAGCGCGAGGGAAGCGTCCGTCGCGTCGCCCTTGCCGCGCTCGTCCGCCAGGGCCAGCTCGGCTATCAACTCCGACAGGGCGCAGCGCGCGGCCGGGTCGAGGCGCTCGAAGGACAGCCCGGCGCGGCCGAATTCCCCGTCGCGCTCGAAGCGCCTGACGGTCGCGCGCAAGGGTAGCGGCTCCCGGCCCTCCCCGACCTTGGGCGGGAGGATGCGGAGCGACAGCTCCTGCCCGGCGGGCAGGTCTCGCTCCGATAGGAGCATCATGCCGCCCAGGGACAGATCGCCGACGTTGCCAATGACCTCCCCGGACCCGTCGGCCACCTCGAGGTTATAGAGGAGTACCTCCCGACGGCTCTTGCGGCCGTAGACGCGCTCGCTCTCGTCCGCGTCCGTCTTGAAGCGCCTGACTATCCGCCCGAGCTCGTAGCCGCCTATGCGCAGGTACGAGCCGAGCCGGGCCAGGGTCTCGGCAGCGTCGTTGGCCCGACCGGCCCGCTCCGTGGCGTCGGCCACGGCCTCGCTCAAGGGGGCGTAGGAGGCCTCCTGAACGCGTATGGCCCCCTCGACGCGGTCGATCGCCGCGGCCGCCTCGCCGGCGGCGTCTCCGACGCGGGCGGAGGCGGCGAGCTGGGCGTCGAAGGCCGAGGAGAAGGCGCCGTAGCGCTCGGCGACCGCTCCCACGCGGCCGGCCACCGAGCCGAAGGAATCCGAGGCGGCCCCGGTCTCGGTCGCCAGGCGCTCGGCCTCGGCCCCGGCTCGCTTGGCCGTGGCGGCCGATCGCTCGACGGCGTCGCCTATCTCGCCGAGGAGCCCGGCAGTAGACGAGACGGTGGCGCCCGAGCGCTCGGCCAGGGCGCGTATCTCCGAGGCCACGACGGCGAAGCCCTTGCCCGAGGCGCCGGCGCGGGCCGCCTCGATGGAGGCGTTGACCGCCAGGAGCCTCGTCTGCTCGGCGATGTCCTCTATGGCCGACAACGCGCCGCCTATTCGCCTCACGCGTTCCAGGGCCCCGGCGGTCGCGGCCTCGAGCTCGCGCAGCGAGGCCACCACGGACGACGAGGCCCTCGACATGGAAGCTGAGGCGGCGGCTCCGCGCCCTGCCTCCGCCCCGGCCTCCTCGACGTCGGCCCCGAGCCGCCTGAAGGCCTCGAGGCTGGCGGCGGAATGCTCCGACAGCTCCCGGACGCCCGCCTCGGCCTGCCGGAGGCGCCCAGCAAGGGCGCCGACCTCGGATCCCACGGCCGAGAAGCCTCCGAGCATGCCTTCGACCCTGCCCGAGGCGTCCACCACGGCATCGCGGAGGCGCCTGGAGCGATCGGACAGGCTCCGCGACGAGAAGCCTATGTCGGCGGAGAAGACGCCGAACTTGCGCGTGCTCGCCGCTATCCAGAGCATATCCTCGTTGAGGCGCGACAGGAGCGCGTTTATGGGCTCGGCGAAGGCTCCCTCCCGCGCGGGGTCGAGGCGGGCCCGCAGGTCGACGCCGTCCTCGAGCGTCGCCGCGAAGAAACGCCGCCTACGCCTGGAGGCCGCGGCTCGCATCGCCGCCCAATAGGCGAAGGCCGCGGCCGCCGCGAGGCCGGAGCCCAGGGCCAGCCAGGGCCCGGCGGTCCAGCCGCCCAGCGGCGAGGCGATGAGGAAGGCGACGGCCGCGGCGGCCGCTACGCCCGCCACGAGGGCGGGCAGGGCCCGCTCGAGGGCGAGCCCGGAAGAACGTTTAGTCATGGTACCTACTTTAATCCATCGCAAGCCGTTATTGGAGAGCTCGACGCCTAGCCTCGCTTCTCCCTGATCCCGTACCCGGTAAAGAGCGCGCCGGCGAGCAGGGCCGCCGCTCCGGCGCAGGCCGCTATGAGCCGTAAGCCCAGGACCGTCGGCTCTCGGCCGCCGCCCGCGTACATAAGCGCGCCGGCGACGGTTATGGATAAGCCCATGGCCAGCTTCTGGAACACGGCCTGGACGCCGAAGTGCATGGCCTCGCGTCGCTGGCCCGAGCGCTCCGCGTCGTAGTCCACCACGTCGGCCAGGATGGCGTTGGGCAGCATGAGGAAGCCGGCGGTCGTGGCGCCGAAGAGGCCCATGACGACCTGCGTCTGCAGGAAGGGCTCGCCGGGGAGTACGCCCACCAGGCACAGGCCAAGGGCGACGAGCCCGGAGCCGAAGAGCGTGACGAGGTAGACGGGGTACTTGCCCCAGCGCTTGGCCGCGGCGTTGGCGGCGAAGAAGGACAGCAGGTTGGCGCCCACGTAGGGCAGCATGACGAGGATGACGTCGGCGTCGCCCTTGCCCGTGACGTGCTCCACCCAGAAGGGCACGAGGAGTATCATCACGTTGAGCGTGAACCAGAACACGGCCGTCGCCGACAGGTAGCGCACGAAGGGCGGGTTCTTGAAGGTGGACAGTATCCAGCGGTACAGGTCGACGAGGCCGGGCCGGGCGGCAACGCTCTCGGTCGCCCCTGGCGCCGGCCGAGCGCCCGCGGATAGACCATCCGAGGATCGGGCGGCCTCGGGCGGTACGGTGGCGGGACGCTCCCGCACGAAGAGCAGCGTCGGCACGAAGGAGATTATGGTCAGCGCGCCTACCGAGACGCCGAGCCCGGCCCAGCCGGAGACTTCCTTGATCGAGCCGATGGCCGAGCCCAGGATGGTGCCGAGCATGATGAAGAAGGCCTGAAGGGTGTTGATATCGACCCGCTCGCCCGGATCGTCCGACAGCTCGGGCAGCATGCTCATGTAGGGGTTGGCCAGGAGGGTCCAGAACACGAAGAAGGCCTGGACCAGGACGAAGATGAAGAGCCCGTTGGCCCAGTGCAGCTGTCCCGGCACGGGCGGCAGCCACATGAGGAAGGACACGAGGGCCGTTGGCGCCAGGGCCAGGCCGATGAAGGGGATGCGCCGGCCCCAACGGGAACGGCAGTGGTCGCTCAGGTAGCCCACGATGGGGTCGGTCACCCCGTCCACCACGCGCCCGACGAGGAAGATGACCGAGAAGAGCGCCGCCGGCACGAGGGCTCCGTCAAGGCTCGGCACGTAGAGCCGCAGGAGCCACTGGCTGATGAGCAGGTTGGCGTAGTTGAGCGCCAGGCCGCCCATCGCATAGGACACTTTCTTACCGAACGACATCGTTTTCATGCCTCCCATCGTAAACCCGCTCGCCAAGGAACGCAATCGGAAGAGCCTCGGCGAGGACCGGCCGTTCCCGGTATCCCCGCTCGCCAGGCTGTCGCTTCTTCGCTATGATGGCCGCTCACGGTCAAAGGAGGCGCGCGTGGAGCTGTGGGACGTATACTCTGCGGATAGGCGTAAGACGGGACGGATGCATGCGCGAGGCGAGCCCATGGCCCCGGGCGACTACCACCTGGCCGTCTTCATATGGATACGCGACGCCGCCGGCCGCTACGTCATAACGCGCCGTCACCCGGATAAGCCCTGGGGGCTCTACTGGGAATGCACCGGCGGTTCCGTGATCGCCGGGGAGGACAGCCTCGCGGGCGCCCTCAGGGAGGTCTCCGAGGAGATAGGCGCCAGGCTCGACCCGTCGGCCGGCAGGATAGTCGATCGATACACGCTGGACGAGGACTCCCTCGTCGACGTCTGGCTCTTCACCGCCGAACTCGAGCTCGAGGAGCTCAGGCCCCAGGAGGGCGAGGTGGTAGAGATTCGCAAGGTCGAGGCCACCGAGGTGCGCGCCATGCTCAAGTCCGGCGCCATGGTACCGAGCCTCAGGCGCGGCTTCGAGGCCGCCGAGACCGCCGGGCCCGCGCCGAGGGAGGTCTGCTACCGCTGCCTCAGGCCCAGGCGCCTCTGCCTCTGCCCGAGCGAGCCGCCCATGGAGACGAGGACGCGCGTCGTCCTCCTCATGCATCCCATGGAGTACCGCCACGAGCGCTGCACCACGGGGCGCCTCACCTGCCTGAACCTAGCCAACAGCGAGATCATACCGGGCCTGGCCTTCGGCGATCACCCGCGCTACCGCGCCTTGGTCGACGACCCGGCCAACTACCCGGTGCTCCTCTACCCCGGCAAGGACGCCTACGACCTGTCCTCGGGCGGTTTTCCCGAGGAGACCCTCCGGGGCAGGCGACTCGTCGTCTTCCTCATCGACTCCACCTGGGCCTGCGCCAAGGCGATACTCCGCGAGAGCCCCTGCCTCCTCGACCTACCCTGCGTGAAATTCACGCCCTCGGAGCCGAGCCGCTACGTCATCAAGCGCCAGCCCGCGCCCCATTGCCTGTCCACAATCGAGGCGACCCACGAGCTACTCCTGTCGCTCGAGCGCGCGGGCCTCGACGCCTACCCCGACAAGGAGCGCCTCCTAGCGGCCTTCTACGCCATGCGCGATTACCAGATAGCACGTCGCGAGTCCGACCATAGGCCGCGCAGGCACGAGAGGAAACCGGCTAGGAAGGATTAGCGGTGGGGACGGAAGGGACCGGAGGCCTACGGCGCGCCTAGCGCCCTCGCCCGCTCCGCGTCCAGGGCCACCTGGCGGCGAACGGCCTCGATGCCGTCGAGGCGTAGCACGGGTCGCAGGAAGGCCAGGAATTCGAGGCGGAGGCGGCTGCCGTAGAGGTCGCCGGAGAAGTCCAGGACCAGGGTCTCGACGCTGACGCGGGCCTCGTCGTCCACCGATGGCCGCGGCCCGATGTGGGTGACCCCTGCGTAGCCGCGCCCCCCGAACCCGACGCGGGTCGCGTAGACGCCGTGGGCCGGGAGGACCTTGCACGGCGCCGGCTCCAGGTTGGCGGTGGGCATGCCCACGGTCCGGCCCAGGGCCTTGCCGCGGACTACCCCGCCCGAGACCGAGTAGGGGCGCCCCAGGAGCCGCGCGGCGGCCTCGACGTCGCCCCGGGCCAGGGCCTCGCGGACGAGGGACGCGCTGACGGGCTGGCCGTCCTCGAGCACGGCGTCGATCGCCTGTACCGCGAAGCCCCGGCGCTCGCCTATCGCCTGGAGCGCCGCCAGCCCGTCGCGGCCGAGGCGGCAGTCCCTCCCCGCCGCGACGGCGCGGATATCCAGCCGCTCGGACAGTGACCCGAACAACTCGTCCAGCGCCTCCCCGCCCGCGGGTTCCCCGGGCAGGCTGAAGAAGGCGTCGACGCCCCGGTCCCGGAGGAGGCCGGCCGTCTCGGCGGTATCGGCGAGTACGCCGCTATGCTCGGCGAGCGAGCCGCCCGGCTCGCCGGGTAGCGGCGGGTAGAGCGCCACCACGGCCCGTAGCCCGTCGGCCTTCCGGGTGGCCAGGGCGGCCAGCACGGCCTCGTGGCCCCTATGGACGCCGTCGAAGCGTCCCAGGGCCAGGGCGACTGAATGGTGGTCGATGGAGTCTCTGGCAGCCCTGCTCGCTGGCATGGGGGAGAGTATAAAGCCTTTGAGGAGCAAGCGGCTACACTGTCAGGCGCATACAGTTGACATAAGCCCCCTTACGACTACAATCAGACCGCACACCTCGGTTACCAGGCGAAGCGCGATCAAGGAGCCAATGCATGCTTAGCGAGGATACGGCAAGGATAGACCGGATAGACCTCATACGAATAGCCAATTATTACTACAGGGCAGGCATGACGCAAGAGCAGATAGCTAAAAGCATGAACATGTCCAGGCAACGCGTGAATCGGCTCCTAGCCCGCTGTATCGACCAAGGCATAGTCACTATCAGTATAGAAGGGCTAGAAGGCACCAATCTCGCCATCGAAGCGGAGCTAGAGAAAAAATTCAGGCTTAAGGCGGTACGCGTCGCCGCTATATCGTCGGAGGAGAACGCCTACAGGGAACTAGGGGAGGTCTCGGCCCAATACCTCGAGAGCATAGTGGCGAGTGGCGACGTCATAGGCTTCTCCCGAGGCAGGAACGTTTCGGCCCTCGTGGACATGATGCCAAGGCATCGCATAGGCGGGCTTACGGTCACACAGCTCATGGGCGGCAGGAACGACGATCAGTCCAAGGCGAGCGTAGACGATATCGTACATCGCTTCTGCGAGAAGACGGGCTCCACCCCGACCCTGCTCTACGCGCCGGTCCTGGTGAATAACCCGAGCCTGCGCAAGGCGATCATGGAAGAACCGTTCTTCAAGGATGCCTATACCGTCATACGATCCTGCACGATAGCAGTCGTAGGTATCGGCGACGCAGCCCGGGATCATGGCTATATCGGCGAGGGCGACCTCGTGGGGAACCGGGCGAGCGAGGCGCGACCGGTCGGGGAGATATGCACTCACTACTACGACATAGAAGGATCGTCGATACGCAGCGACTTGAGCGATAGGGTCATAGCGGTAACGTACGATGACTACATGCGCATACCCACGCGTATCGGTGTCGCGGGATTGCCGAGCAAGCGAAACGCGATCATCGGTGCGATCAGGGGCGGATTCATCAACGCGCTCGTTACCGACATCGGCACCGCCGAGGCTCTCGCGGCCCTCTAGCCCGACGCCCTAGTCTCGGACGCCGGACTGGGGCTGCCTATGCGTGAACGACGGGCCTCGTCCCGTCGTAGGCCTCGCCGAAGAGGCTCCTGGCCTCCTCTGCCGACGGGACCCTCGGGGAGAGCCCCGTAGCGACCGCCCCGAGCGCGAGGGCGGTAAAGGCCGGGATACGCTCGGAATACTCGTCCCTCGCGATCCCGCAGGCGGAGAAGCCGCGCGGCATGCCGAGCGAGATCGAGAAGCCCAGGAGGAAGTCCACCAAGGACTGGCACAGGTCCCGTTCGTTATCGCCGGGCAGGCCGAGCCGTTTAGCGACGGTAACGTAGGAAGGCTGTATGCCCGAAAAGGCGGTCGTATACGGTAGGAGCATGCCGCATACCTGGCCATGGGGTACGCCGAAATAGGGGCCCGGCTGATCGAAGCCGTGAGCCAGGCCGGCGCAGGAATTGGTTATGGCGACTCCCGCCAGGCTCGCGGCCACGAGGCAGGCTTCCCGCGCGCGCATTCGCCCCGCGTCGTCAACCAGCCCTCGGCAGGCGGGCGCGAGGTTCTCTATGAGATCCACCGCGGCGGATATCGCCATCGCCCGCACCATGGCCGAAGCCGCCACGCTGACGGAGGCCTCGAGCGCGTGGGTGAGCGCATCCATCCCCGTAAGGGCCACGATGCTGGACGGGAGCGAATCGACCAGGTCGGCGTCGAGTATGGCGTAGCGAGGTATGAGCCCGTTATCGAGCATCAGGTGCTTTCGCTTGGTCGCCCTATCGGTAAAGACCGCGGCCGAGGTCGTCTCGGAGCCGGTACCGCTCGTGGTGGGTACCGCGGCGAAGGCCACCTTCTTGCCTAGGGGGGGGAGCCGGTAGGGCTGTACGGCCGCCTCGACGCTCATCCCGGGATTCTCGTAGAAGAGTATCGCTGCCTTGGCTGTATCCATCACGGCCCCGCCTCCGATGGCGACGACGAGATCGGGACGATAGTCCTCCAGGGCCCGAGAGGCCCGCTCGACGTCATCGAAGTACGGCTCGTTGGTTATCTTCATGAGGAACCGGCATTCCGCCCCGCTCGCCGCGAGGAGCGCCTGGAGGCGCGCCATGAGGCTCTCGGGCATGCTCTTCCCGCCGTGGAAGATACCTATACGACGGCCGCCGAGCCTCGCGAGGGCGGCGATGGCCCCCCGGCCGACGACGAACTCGCTCTGTTTCATTGGGTTGAACGACGTGCTCACGAGTATTCTCCTTGCGGCCGAGGCCGTATCCTAGCGAACGCAGAGCGCGTCGAGCTTGACGCGGATCGAGTCGATGTCCTTTTCTACCTGGCGCTTAACCTCATCGAGGCTGTTGAACTTAACCACGCCCCGAATGTAGGCATGAAGCTCGAGCATGAACCGCCGGCCGTAGATATCCTTGGAGAAGTCGAGCAGGAAGGCCTCGACGGTCACGTAGGTATTATTATCCACGGAAGGCCGTCGCCCGATGTTGGTCAAGCCGCGCACCGGCTGTCCGTCGATCACGCTGATGGTACCGTAGACGCCGTGCTTCGGGATGATCTTATCGGGGTGCGCCTGCAGGTTGGCCGTCGGCATGCCGACGGTTCGCCCGAGGGCCTTCCCGTGCACGACCTCGCCGTAGATCGAGTACGGCGCGCCGAGCAGCTCGTTGGCCTTCTCCAGGGAACCGGACTGGAGCTCGTCGCGGATCCATGCCGAGTCGACGGGCTTGCCGTCTACGCGCGCCTCGGCGCACTCGACGACCTCGAAGCCGCACGAGGCTCCCAGGCTACGCAATAAGGCTACGGTGCCTTGCCTGCCCCGCCCGAACCTGCAGGAGGCCCCGACGAAGACCCTCTTGGCACCCAGCCTTCGGACTAGGACCTCGCGTACGAAATCCTCGGCGCTCATCTCGGCTACGGCGCGATCGACGGTCATGGAAACCATGGTATCCAGGGCGAAGCCTTCGATGAGCGAGGCCTTCTCTTCCTCGGTGGAGAGCACGCCGCCCGATCCGAACAATCCGCTCGGCTGGAAGTCAAGGCTAAGCACGACCCTGCGAAGCCCCTTGACGGCCGAAAGGCTTCGGAGCAGTGCCCGATGCCCGAGGTGCACACCGTCGAAACGGCCGAACGCTACGGCGGTGCCCGAGAGCGAGCACTCGCTACCCTTGATGATGTCCATGGCAGCAATCCTTTTCTTGGGAGGTAGTACGGCGCCCCCGCTCCGCGCGACGGGGCGCCCGCGAGCTAGTAGCGACTAGGCCGAGGCCTTCTTCATCTTGGTAAGGGCGACGAGGAGGATGACCGCTCCGAGGGCGTACCACGCGAGGGTATAGTACCAGAACGAGGCGCCGCCCAAGATGCTAGGAACGTAGGCGATGGCGATAACGGCCAGCGTCACGACGGGCAGTGCGTTCCCGCCCGGTGCCCTGTAGTTCCCGGGAACGTAGGCGTTCTTCTTCCTGGCTACCAGGAGGGAGACGCAATTGATGCTGATGGTAATGGCAGCGAACAGCGAGCCTATATTCACTATCTCGGCGGTAAACTGGGGGAAGCACGATATAGTAATGCTCGCGACGGCTACGAGAATCGTCGCATTCAACGGTGTTCTCGTCTTAGGGTTGATGCTCGACAGGCTCGCAGGCAGCATCCCGCCCTCGGCAGCGGCCGCTATGGCTCGTGACGTCAGCGCGATGAGCACGAGTATGGTCGTCAGCAGGGCGAGGACTGCGGATATGGATATAACCTTGCCGATCCACGCGAATGCTCCCAGCTTAGTGAAGGCTGCGGCGTAGAGGGGTATGAAGCGCATACCGGGATTCTTGTCTAGGAAGCCGGCGCTTATGAGCCCTACCGTGGTAAGCATGATGAGCACGTACAGTACGACGACTATGGACATTGCTATGGCTATGGACTTGGGAACGTTCTTGTTCGGGTTCTTGACCTCCGAGACCATGAAGGCTATGGCGACGATCGAACCGTAGGCAACCATGGCGTTAGGGATCGCCGTCATGAAACCGGTCGGACCCTTGACTCCCTGCGTGAAGAAGGGAGTAAGCATCGCCGCGTCCCACTTGCCTCCGAACAAGCCTACCCCGACGAATACCAGCATTGTCGCGACGAGGCCCACCACGAGCACCGTGTTAGCCTTGCCGGCTACGCTGATCCTGAGCATGTTAAGGACGAGGCAGAAGAGCACGGCCGCGATGGCCATGGGAACCTGCAAGCCCTTGAAGATCGGGAAGCCGACGCTCAGGTAGGTAGCGACGTAGATGGCGGCGAAGCCGATTCCGGCGATGTTCGCGTTGATGTAGCCCCAGACGGAGATCCACCCCCAGATCTTTCCCTTCTTCGGGGTGTCGCCGAGCGACTTGGAAGGAAAAACGAATACGCCGCCGGACTTAGGGAAGATCGTCGATAGCTCGGCGATCTGCAAGCCGTACATCAGCAGGATGGCCGCGGCGGCTATCCACGATACGATCGCCGCGGGTCCCGCGTAATAGATCGTCATGCCCGATAGAGAGAAGATGGCGCTGCCTATCATGCCGCCGACGATGATAGTAACGCACGAGACGAGACCCAGCGAACCTCCGTCGCCGCCGCGCTCAGGTAAAGATGCCATAATAAGCCTCCTTGACAGTGTACGTGAGATATATGCCGCTCTCCTCGGAGGCCCGCGCCTCGATCCCCTCGGCGCGGGCCGGCGACGGGAGTAGATCGCTAGCGCTCGCTCCCTACGACGATCCGGTACGTCTCGGGCGATACGGCCAGTTCGAAGGCTTCCTCGATGCGATCCAGAGGAAGGACCGCGGAGATGAGCCGCTCGACGTCTACGATACGGTTCGACAGGAGCCTGGTCGCCGTAAGGAAGTCGACGTTCTGCGGATTGACCGCTCCGGTGATTATCATCTCCGACGAGTGAACCCTATTGACGTTCAGCTCGACGGGATTATCCGGATGGAACGAGCTATACATGACGACGCGACCGAGCTTTCCGGTCATGGCTATGGCGTCCGAAGCGAGCTTCGTGGCGGCCGCCGTGCAGAAGACCACGTCAGCTCCGCGACCGTCCGTAAGCTCCTTGACCCGCTCTACGGCGTCGGTCTCGGCGGAATTGACCAGAACGTCCGCGCCCATCGCCTTGGCGACGTCTAGCCGCTTCGGGTCTATCTCGCAGGCGATCACGCGAGCTCCGCGCAGCTTCGCCAGCTGGATATGGAAGGCCCCCATGATACCCGCGCCGAGCACGACGACATCGTCGCCCAGGTTGATCTGCGCGTTACCGACGCTATGGATGCAGCAGGCGAGCGGCTCGGCCAGGGCGGCCTGCGCCAGGTTGATATCCGGAGCCATTCGGTAGACATTCTTGGCATCGAGTACCATGTACTCCGAGAAACCGCCGGGTCCGGAGAACCCCTCGTGCACGGCCGCCTTGAAGGAGACGACGCACTGGTTCTCCCTACCGCTCCGGCAGTAGTGGCACTCCCCGCAGGAGTTGAGCATCCTGACCGCGACCTTGTCCCCGGGCTTGACCGAGGCGACTTCCGGGCCGACGGCCTCGACGACGCCGGAGATCTCGTGCCCGCCGGCGAACGGATACCGCTTCATCACTCCCGCGTATATCCTCTGCTCGAGCGTGCAGATCGCGCAGTAGGCGACCTTGACGAGTACCTGCCTGCCCGAGGGGCTCGGCTTCGAGACGCTGTGCGTCCTCAGTTCCTTGACGCCGGAAATAACGCTAATCTTATAGTCACCCATATACCTGTCCTCGTCCTAGAATTTCTGGCTCAGTTCCTTGAGAGCGGCGTCGACGCTGCAATCCTCGTGGATTAGTCGCGCGATGGCGGCCGCGTAGCGGGCCGGGTTCTCATGACCCCATATGTTCCGTCCCATGGCGACGCCAGCGCCGCCGGCCTCCATGGCGTCCTTAATTTCCTGTAGGAGCTGACGCTCGGGGACTTTCTTCGCGCCCCCCAGGATGACGACGGGAGCGTAGACGCTCTCGGTCAGTCGCTTGAAGCTCTCTTGGTCGCCGGTATATTCGGTCTTGACGATATCGGCGCCGAGCTCGACGCTCTGCCGGCAGGCGAACGTGATATTCTCCGGCGTCCTAGCGTCATCTCCGCCCTCGAAGCCGCGAGGCAGCGCCTCGGCGGTGACCGGGAGGCCCCAGGCATGCGCGGCCAGTACGCTCCTCGAGAGGTTCGAGAGTACTTCGCTCTCGAATTTAGAGCCCGGGAAACTCATAGTTATTACGGAGTCAGCGCCGAGCCGTAGCGCGTCCTCGGGGCTCGCGACGATCTGCATGGGCTTAGATCGGTCTCCCAGGAACGAGACGCCTCCGTCTATCCGGAGGATGATTCCCTTGCCGAGGAAGTCATCGCCGAATTTATCAGCCATTCCGACGGTCGCCAGGAACGCGTCAGCCCCGGCCTTGGCTAGCTCTCTAATCAAGCGGCCTTGCTGCTTCATCGCCGGAAGTACGTTGAAATTGGCGCCATGGTCCATCGCCAGGATGAAGGTCTTCCTATCCGGCTTGAAGATGTGGTTGAGGCGATTCGCAGTGTTACTCATAGGCTCTCCTTACGCTCTCATGAATCGTTGCTTCAACGAGTTACATTTGCTCAATAATCATTACATTTGGTATATTGCAAGCCTAACACGACCCCGATGTAGCGTCAAGAGAAAAAAGGTGCCGCCGGGACCAGGTTTCACCGAGATCTGGAATGGGTAGGACTCGAGCGCCGCGACTTCCCGGGAGCCTGTCCGGGATACGCCGGTCGCCTGGCACACGAGAAGAGTCTGGAAAGGATGACTAGAGCGAGGGCAGTCGACTGGCCAAACGCGAGCGAACTCGGGAAGCCTATCGCCTCTTGCGCGGCCTCATCCAGGGAGCCGGCTCCCAAGCTATTGGGAGCATACTAAATAACAAATCACGAACGACCGTGCAGGTCAACGCACCATCGTTCGTAGGACTAGTCAGCTCACGAGCAGGCTCTCGACCTGGGCGTCGTAGAGCCGGCGGTAGACGCCGCCGGCGGCGACGAGGTCGTCGTGGCGGCCCTGCTCCGCTATGCCGTCCTCGGTCAGGACGAGTATGCGCTCGGCGTGCCTGACGGTCGCCAGGCGGTGGGCTATGATGAAGGTGGTGCGTCCCTCGGACAGCCGCTCGAGCGACTCGCGTATGGCCAGCTCGCTCATGGTATCGAGGGAGCTCGTCGCCTCGTCCAGGATCAGTATGGGCGGGTCCTTGAGGAACATGCGCGCAATGGCGATGCGCTGCTTCTGGCCGCCCGATAGCTTGACGCCGCGCTCGCCCACGAGGGTATCGAAGCCGTCGGGCAGGCCGCGTATGAAGTCGAGGGCGTTGGCCCGCGCGGCGGCGGCCTCGATGTCGGCGTCGCTCGCGTCTAGGCGGCCGTAGGCTATGTTATCGCGCACGGTACCGGAGAAGAGGAAGACGTCCTGCTGCACGAGGCCCACGGCCTGCCTGAGCGAGGCTATGGTCGCCTTGCGTATATCGAGGCCGTCGACCGCTATGGAGCCCTCCTCCACGTCGTAGAAGCGCGGTATGAGCGAGCAGAGCGTCGTCTTGCCGGCGCCCGAGGGTCCGACTATGGCGACGGTCTCGCCGGCCGCTACGCGTAGGTCGACGCGCTCGAGCACCCGCTCCCGGCCCTCGCCGTAGCGGAAGCCCACGCCCAGGAACTCGACGTCGCCCGAGACGCTGGCCAGGGGCACGGCGTCGGGCGCGTCCACTATGGTAGGCTCGGTATCCACGATCTCGAGGAAGCGGCGGAAGCCGGCGGCGCCCTCCTGGAACTGCTCCATGGAACGGACGAGCGTCTCTATGGGCTGGAAGAAGCGCTGCACGTACAGGGCGAAGGCGACGTAGGCGCCCAAGGAGACGGTTCCCCGCCAGGCCGCGTAGCCGCCCGCGGCCAGCACTATCACGAGTCCCAGGTTGGATAGGAAGGAGACGCCCGTGTTAAAGACGCCGATGTGCAGGACCGACTCGATGCGCGAGCGGCGGAAGGTCTCGTTACCCTCGTCGAAGCGGGCCCGCTCGTAGGCCTCGTTGCCGAAGGCCCGCACTACGCGGACGCCGGAGACGCTTTCCTCTATATGCTCGTGGATGGCGGCGAGAGTCTCCTTGTTGCGCCTGAAGGCCCTGCGGAAGCGCTGGCGGAATGCCGAGGAGAACAGTACCTGGATAGGCACTATGGCGAAGACGACGAGGCCCAGGCGCCAGTCTATGGCCAGCATGACGATGAGCGAGCCCGCCAGGCGAACGCCGGCCATGAGGAGGTCCTCCGGCAGGTGGTGCGATATCTCGGCCAGGTCGAAGAGGTCGCCGACGATGCGCGACATGATCTGGCCGGTCTTGGTATCGTCGAAGAAGCGGGTATCCAGGGTCTGCAGGTGGCGGTAGATGTCCCGCCTGAGGTCGTGCTGGATGCTGACGCCGAGTACGTGGCCGTAGTAGCCTACGATGAACTCGAGGCCGGCCCTGACGGCGTACAGGACGACGAGGAGGACGGCGAAGCGGGCCAGGCCGGCCATGTCGCCCGAGGGCACGATGACGTCGACCACGCGCTTGGTTGCGGCGGGGAACACGAGGTCGGCCAGGCCTAGGCCCAGGGCGCAGCACAGGTCGAGAACGGTCAGCCCCAGGTAGGGCCTGTAGTACGGGAGGAATCGCCTAAGCATGATCGCCATAGTAGCCCGGGCGGCCTTACGTGTATACTACCGCGCATGGCTCGAACCGTTCTTTCCGCCGACCTGCGCGAGCGAGAGAAGGAGCTCGACTTCGTGTACGAGCTCGCCTCCCTCCTGGCCGGTCCCGGCCTCGACGCCGCCGGGGCCGCCACGGGGGCCGCCCGCCTCTTCGCGGCGGCCCTCTCTCGCCCGGGCGAGGCGCTGGTAGCCGTACGCGTAGGAGAGATCGCGGCCGCCTACCCCGAAGGCGCCCCCTTCAACGGGCCGCGCTCCGCGGCTCGTTCCGCCGGGGCGCCGTACATGGAGGCCGCGGCCGGGACCGCCCCGGCCTGCCGAGTATCCGCCGCCTACCCCGCCGCCCACCCTATGCGCCACGGCTTCTCCGAGCGCGAGCGTTCCCTCTGCGCCTCGGCCGCGGCCATGCTCGCCGTAGCCGCAGAGCGCCTGGCCGGCGAGGAGCGCCAGCGCGAGTACCGGCGCGCCCTCGAGGATAAGAACGCGGCCCTCTCCGAGCTCCTATCGCGCATCGAGCTGGAGAAGGCCTCCATCAGGGCTAACGCCAGGGCCGCCATCGCCGAGCGAGCGCTGCCCCTCGTCGCTCGGCTAGCGTCCCTCGCGACGGCCCCGGAAGGCCCGGGACTCGAAGCCAGGATACGCCGAGAGCTCGGGCTGGCGCTCGGCGAGCAACCCGCCGCCGATCCCTGGCGACGCCTGTCCCGGCGGGAAGACGAGGTCTGCGGCCTAGTCGCCTCGGGCCTGTCGAGCAAGGAGATAGCCGAGCGCCTATGCATAGCGGTCTCCACCGTGGAGCGCCATCGCCACAACGCCAGGCGCAAGCTCGGGCTACCGTCCTGGGAAGGCAGCCTAGGGAGCGCGTTCTTCGACGCGGGCGGCGGCTCCTGAGCGGAGGGGAGAATGGCAGCGACGACAGAACTTGTACAAACTACTACAAGTTACGTACAAGGTATTTCAACGTTGTTTTTATCCGAGCGACGTCGTATCCTCTTGCTAGAATCGATCTCATCGTTTCCATCATCCACCCCCCGGAGCATTACCGTGAACGACACCTGCATCATCCTCGGACTACCGGATTACCGGCGGCTCTCGGGCGTCGTCGCGGCCATGAAGGCCAAGCGGCGTCCCCTCGAGCTCCACCTACGGCGACTGGCTAACGAGCTGGAGACCGCCGAGGTCCTCGACGGCGACCTACCCGGCGACGCAGTGGCGATAGGCTCCGCCGTCACGCTGCGCGACCTCGAGACGGGAGAGGCCTTCTCTACGCGGCTCGTCTTTCCCGCCGACCTGGACGGCAGCGGCGCGACGACGAGCATACTCTCGCCCGTCGGCGTGGCGGCCATCGGCGAGCGCGCCGGCGCCGTCGTCTCGTGCATGGCTCCCTCGGGAGAGAAGCGCTTCGTCGTGGAGGCGGTCACGCCGCCGGGCGGGCTCGCGTGACGGCGACCCCGGAGGCCTTGGCGGAGGCGAGCGGGCCCACGGACGCGGCCTTCGAGGCCATCTTCGAGGCGGCGCCCGAGGCCTACCGGGCCGTCAGGGCCCGCTTCGCCGAGCTCGGCGGCATGCGCTCCGTACTCGAGCGCATGCCCAAGACATCGTCGTGCACGCGCCTCTACTCGTCCTCGCGAGACGGCGATACCCTCGTCGCCGAGCTCCTCCGCCGCGACCGAGGCGAGCGGCTCCTCTACCTGCCGGCCCGGGCCGTCTTCGGGCGCGCGGCGGCCGTAGCCGAGGCCCAGGCCTGGTCGGCCTTGGTGCGGGCCTGCTCCCAGGCCGGCGTGCCCGTCGCCCGGATCCGCGGCGCCGAGGCCCATGCCACGGAGGCCGTGCTCGGGCTCATGGCGGAAGACGCCTACCGCGACATGCTCGACGGCGACGCGCCGGAACGCACCCGGGCCGCGGCGGCCAGGCGCCTCGTCGCCCTCTGGGACGCGCGCCCCGACGGAGCGCCCGACGAGGCGGCCGAGGCCCTGGTCGCCGTCTGGGCCTCCCGGCGCCAGTCGCCTCCGGCCTTCGGGACGCTCATAGGCTCGAGCGAGCTCATGGGCCTATCCATGGGCCTCGACGATCGCTGGTTCGCCTTCGCGGGGGAGCGCTTCCCCGATCGCGACGTCTCCGAGGCCCTGGCGGAATTCCTCTTCGGCCTGAGCCACGAGGAACTCGGCAAGGCCCAGGCCTTCGTGGCGGCGAACGGGCCCGTGGGTCCCGAGGGCCTATCCGAGCTGACGGGCGGAGCGAGGGACTTTCCCGAGGCCGCCAGCCCCGACCCCCGCGATCTCTATCGCTTCTACGAGGCCCGCCGCTGCGCCGCCAAGGCCCGCCAAGCCTCCGGCTCCTCGGGCCCCAAGGCCACGCTCGAGGAGCTCTACCTCCGCTGGACCATAGAGCGCTGCTCCATTTGACAAGATGCCCGGGCATGGGTATTTTTTCTCCTTGGCGTCGGCGGCGAGGCGTAGCCCTCCGTCGGGGCGGAAGGAGAAACATAGGATGAGCGCCGGAATCGAGCTAACTTCCAAGAACTTCGCCGCGGAGGTCGAGCAGTCGTCCGTCCCCGTACTGGTAGATTTCTGGGCCGAGTGGTGC